>JAFUQS010000003.1 GCA_017472225.1 Clostridia bacterium
GGTTGCCGAACAGCTCTAATTAAAACAACACTTAATAAATTGAGCCGCTTGGTTTAATTTGTTCCGTAAGGTATGCTATTGTCTAATTTATTTGACTGCCTTTCCACTGCTTGTAGTCCGACAGTCGCTCCCGCTACGGGCTGCTTTCAGAAAGAGAATTCCTCTTTACGTTGTTTTTCTGATTATTTAAATGGTTATTTATTTTTTTCTGACTACTGACCCCTGTCTCCTGTCTCCTGACTCCTGACTACTGTCTCCTGACTCCTGACTACTGACTACTGACTACTGTCTACTAAACGGTTGAGGCTTCTTCATCTGCCCGAATACATTCTCTCGTAGTAATTCATATATTCGCCGTTGACGATGCTTTCCCACCAATGCTTGTTGCTGAGATACCAATCGACGGTTTTTTTGATTCCTTCTTCAAAGGTCGTTTCCGGATACCAGCCAAGCTCGTTTGTGATTTTGGTCGGATCAATTGCATATCGCATATCGTGACCCGGTCTGTCAGTGACATATTTTATAAGGCTTTCATCTCTTCCAAGAATGGATATGATTTTTTTCACAACCTCAATATTGGTTTTTTCGTTGTGTCCGCCCACATTATAAACCTCACCGGGTCTGCCGCCATGAAGAATGAGGTCAATTGCCTTGCAGTGGTCTTCAACATAAAGCCAATCACGAACATTGAGCCCTTCACCGTAAACAGGCAGCTCTTTTTTGTGAAGGGCATTGATAATCATAAGGGGTATAAGCTTTTCGGGAAAGTGATACGGGCCGTAGTTATTACTGCAACGGCTTATTGTAACAGGCACACCGTAGGTGCGGTAATATGCCATGCAAAGAAGGTCCGCCGAAGCCTTTGAAGCCGAATAGGGCGAGGAGGTGTGAATAGGTGTTTCTTCGGTGAAGAAAAGATCGGGTCTGTCAAGGGGCAGATCGCCGTAAACCTCGTCGGTGGAAACCTGATGATAACGGATGTTGCCGTATTTTTTTGCTGCATCAAGAAGCACCTGAGTGCCGAGAATGTTTGTTCTGAGGAAAACCTCCGGTTCTTCAATTGAACGGTCAACATGGCTTTCGGCGGCAAAGTTCACCACTGCATCAAAGCCTTCCTCCTCAAAAAGACCGTAAACAGCCTTTCTGTCTGTGATGTCGCCCTTGAAAAAGCGGAAATTTTCATTTTCCATTGCTTTTCTCAGGGTTTCAAGGTTACCTGCATAGGTCAGCTTATCAATGCAGACAATTCTGTATTGAGGGTGCTTCTGGAGCATATAATATATAAAATTTGAGCCGATAAAGCCGGCACCTCCGGTGACGAGAATATTCATATTTCCCCTCCTGTTGTTTTTTCATAAATTATATATGTTTTCTTCTGTATTTTCAAGGTGTTATGTTCTCTTTGTGAATTCCCTTCCGCAATGAGGGCAGGAAATTTTGATTTTTCCTCTGTTTTTCGGCACTCTCAGAGTACGGGAGCAACCGGGACAGTTGTAATACTTATGCTCCTTATCCTTCATCTGGCCCGTTTTTTTCACAAGGAATTTTTTCCACGGCTCAATCAGTGAAAGGAACTTACCGTTTTCAGCCTGTCTTTTTGCAATGTTCTTTGAAAGGAAACGGACAAGCATAATTATAAAGGGTATCCATGAAATAAAGTGAAGATATCTGTTTTCGACAAATGAAAGAATAAGAGTGAGCACACAGCCCAGAAGAACAAGAGCAAGATTAAGCTCGTCATTGCGGCAGTATCTGCCGATGAGAAAATCACGGAGTTTGTTCATCATTATGAAATTACCTTCTTTACCTGATATTTCCATGTATTTTATTATTGGTGCTTTAATTATAATTTAAAATCATTAAAAATGCAACATCACCGATAACAAAGGTTGATTATTTTGAAGGGAAGGAGTATAATATTTTCATTCTTTTATTAAAAGGGACTGATAAAAATGTCGTTTGTAAAAAAGTATTTCAAAAGATATTTCGTCGATGCCATGAGCTATATGGCGTTGGGTCTTTTTTCCTCCCTCATTGTCGGACTTATCATAAGTCAGATAGCAAAAATTCCTCATCTTGAAATTCTTTCAAGCTTTTCTGAGGTGCTTTCTGCTTCTTCGCCTGTTGTCGGCGGTGCAATCGGTGCTGCCATTGCCTATGGTCTCGGCTCAAAGCCCCTTGTAATTTTTTCCTGCATTGCTGTCGGTGCCTTCGGTTATCAGCTTGGCGGCCCTGTAGGTGCGTATGTTTCGGCAGTTGTTGCAAATGAGGTTGCAAGGCTCGTTTCGGGAAAAACCAAAATTGATATTGTTGTAACTCCGATTGTTACAATTGTGGTCGGCGGCTTTGTCAGTACCTTCTGCGGGCCTTACCTTTCACAGTTTATGAACGGACTTGGTGAGGTTATCAATGCCGCAACTCAGCTTCACCCCTTCCCCATGGGAATTGCTGTTTCCGTTCTTGTGGGACTTGCTCTCACGGCTCCCATTTCCTCGGCTGCCCTTTGCATCATGCTCGGCATTGACGGTATTGCCGCCGGTGCGGCAGCAGTAGGTTGTGCGGCTCAGATGGTAGGCTTTGCCGTAACCTCCTTCAAGGCAAACGGAGTCGGCGGACTTATTTCACAGGGTGTCGGCACAAGTATGCTTCAGTTCGGCAACATTATGAAGCGTCCTCAGATTCTTCTTGCTCCGACTCTTGCCGGTGCAGTTCTTGGCCCTGTTTCAACCTGTGTGTTCAAAATGACAAATACTCCCTCCGGTGCAGGTATGGGAACAAGTGGCCTTGTGGGTCAGTTCGGTGCTTATTCCGCAATGAGCGAAAGCTTCGGCTCGGCTGAAACAATCGGACTTATTGTTCTTATGCATGTTGTTGCACCCGCTGTTCTCAGCCTGATTTTTCACTTCATTTTCAAGAAAATCGGTCTTGTGAAGGATGAATATCTTTCACTCAAAAAACCTGAATAAAGGAGAAAAACATGAACGCTTACGATTTCGATGATACAATTTATAAGGGAGACTCCTCCCTTCACTTTTTCCTGTTTTATGTTAAAAGAAAGCCGGGGCTTATAAGATATCTGCCGAAGGTGTTGTCGATTCTTCGTGATTATCACAAGGAAAAAATTGTTTTTGACGATATAATAAATCAGTTCGGTCACATCTTTGAGGAGCATTTTCAGAACATGACAGAGGATTTTGATGCTGTTGTGAAGGAGTTCTGGGATAAAAATGAAAAAAGGATTAAGCCTTTTTATAAGGAAATCCAGAAGGAAGACGACCTTATTATCACTGCCTCCCCTAATTTTATGGCGCAGGAAATCTGTCGCAGACTCGGTATCAAGCACTGCCTTGGCACAGAGTTTGATGTTAAAACAGGCAAATTCATCAGAGGCTGCTTCAGAGAAAAGAAAATCGACTTTTTCCTTGAAGCCTTCCCCGACGGACAGATTGACGATTTTTACACCGATTCAATGAATGATAAGTTTCTGTTTCCTTATGCAAAAAGAGTTTTTCTTGTTAAGGGAAATGAAATTACACAGATAAAATAAAATGGAAAGACTTGATAAAATTATTGCTTCTCAGGGAAAGTATTCGAGAAGCGAGGTGAAAAAGCTGATAAAGGGCGGGAGAGTTACCGTTGACGGGGCTTTGCCGAAAAACGGAGATGTGAAAATCGACCCCGCCACGGCAGAAATCAAAATTGACGGTGAGGGACTTAATTATAAAAAGCATATTTACATCATGATGAACAAGCCTCAGGGTGTTATTTCCGCAAGTAATGACAAGTCACAGAAAACCGTTGTTGACCTTGTACCGAAGGAGCTGCTCCGTGACGGGCTTTTTCCTGCGGGAAGGCTTGACGCAGACACAACCGGCTTTGTTCTTATCACCGATGACGGGGATTTTGCCCACAGAATTCTTTCACCGAAAAATCACATCATGAAAACCTATCATGCAACATTGGCAGATGCCCTGACTCAGGAGGATATAGTCCGGTTTAAAAACGGTCTCACCCTGGGTGACGGCACTGAATGTCTTGAGGCTCATGTCAGAGTGCTTGAAAGCGGCAAAAAAAATATCGCAGAAATTAAAATCTGCGAGGGGAAATATCATCAGGTTAAAAGAATGTTTGCCTCAATCGGAAACAAGGTTCTTGAGCTGCGAAGGGTCAGAATGGGTGAGCTTGACCTTGACGAAGGCTTGGCTGAGGGCGAATGCAGAGAAATTACGGCACAGGAGCTTGAAAGAATAACCTCAGGAGCCTGTCATACTGAAAAGGGGCTGTAAAAAGCTCCATTTTTGCCCGATTATTATAAAAAAATTACTACCCGAAAAAGAGCTTGTTGTTCTCTTCTTCGGGTAGTTTTTTGTTTTATACCGTAACAATCAGGGAATTTGTGGTGTCAGATTCCCTTTTTACTTATTTATGCAGCTTCTGTTTCGGTAACCTCCGATGCTGCCGGAGGAACGTTGTTCAGCTTCTTTTCAGTAAGCTTCTGAAGAACAATTGTAAGGATAATCATAACCACACCCACAACGTCTGTCATAAGGGTGGGAATGATGCAAAGAAGTCCGCCGCCGAGGCACAGGATTCTCTGCCACCAGGGCATCTTCACATACATATAACCTTCCATTGCTGCCGATACACCGTAAATGCCGACAAGTGAGGTTATAACAATCTGAATAACCTTGTACCATGCGGTGTCAATAAAGAGCATTTCGGGGCTGTAAGCGAAAATGTAAGGCACGATGAAAGCCGTAATTGCAAGTCGTGTTGCCGTAACACCGGTTTTCATCGGATTACTCTTGGCAATGGCTGAGCCGGCATAGGCTGCAAGGGCAACGGGAGGAGTGATGTCAGCAACAATGCCGAAGTAGAATACGAACATATGAGCTGCAAGAACGGGAAGCCCCATCTTGATGAGAATGGGAGCAGTGATTGTTGCCATGATAACATAGTTTGCAGTGGTGGGAACACCCATACCGAGAACGATACAGCAAACCATTGTGAGGAACAATGCAAGGAAGGTGCTGTTTTCAGCAATGGGAACAAGAGTGTTGATGAGAAGCTGACCGAGAGCAGTCATTGTAACAACACCTGAAATGAGACCTGCCATGCCGCAGGCAACTGCAACACCGATGGTGTTCTTTGCGCCGTTTTCAAGGGACTGAACAACGATTTCGGGGTTGAGGGTTGCTGAATCCTTTGAAAGGAAGGAAAGAACAACACAAACAAGCATTGAAGCGAAAATTGCCTTTGCCATGTAAGCTGAGCCGAGGGGAAGCCAGATTCCGAGAAGAACTGCAACCGGGATAATGGGGAGTGCAATTTTCCATGCAGTTTTCTGGTTGAGCTTAAGGGGAATAAGAGATACGATGAGTGAAGCGAGAATTGCAAAGCAGGCTGAAAGACCTGCGCTGAAATGATTCATTGCAATAACAAGCACAACAATAGGAAGAAGAAGATATCCCTTGCTTAAGATGAGCTTGAAGAAGTTCGGTATAGCCTCCTTGGGAAGACCTTTGAGGCCTAACTTCTTTGCTTCAAAGTGAATCATCATGAAAATTCCTGTGAAATAAAGAACTGCGGGAAGAATTGCCGTAAAAGCAATTGTTGAATAGGGAGTTTCTGTCATTTCAGCCATGAGGAAGGCGGCAGCACCCATAATCGGGGGCATAATCTGTCCGCCTGTTGAAGCTGCAGCCTCAACTGCCGCTGCGAATTCAGGCTTATAGCCTGTCTTTTTCATCATGGGAATGGTGATTGAGCCTGAGCCTACGGTGTTTGCAACGGATGAGCCTGAGTACATACCCTCAAGGGCACTTGAAATAACGGCAACCTTTGCAGGACCGCCGATTGATGAGCCCGCAATTGAGTTTGCAAGGTCAACAAAGAATGTGCCGATACCTGTTCTTTCAAGAAGGGCACCGAGAATGATGAACAGAACAATGAATGTTGTGCAAACATAAATCGGTGTTGAGAAAAGACCGTTTGCAACATCATAGAAAAGGCTGTACATAAGATTTCTCAATGCCGTTTCGGGGTTGTTGCCGAAGGCATCAATTGCCGCATAAATCACAAAGGCACCGGCAACAAAAATAATCGGCAGACCGACGGCTCGCCGGCACAGCTCAACCAGAAGCAGAATGGCAACCAATGCCACAACAATTTCCATTGTACCGATTCTTCTGGACATGAAAATGATTTCTTCCTGAAGAACTGTGTAATAAAGGAAGGATGCTGCGCCTACAACCGCTAAAATTATATCGTAAAACGGAACATAATTGATTCTCTTTGTCTGTTTTTTATAGGCGGGGAAAATAAGGTAGCCTATAAACATTATAAAAGCAAGGAACGTGGTGAGCTTTGTATATTTTGTTGCGTTTTGGAAAAGAAGAGCCATTGTAATCATATAAACGCTGAAGCCTGCCATTATCACGGTGATAACAACCTTGCGCCAGCCGGTGAAAACACGGGTGTTGCTTTCTCTGTCAAACTCCTGCATAATCGCATCAGCGTCAACTTTTTCAAGATCGTCCATAAAGTTTGTTTTGTTTTCTGCCACGGGCCTGTCCTCCTTTTTTAAAAAATTATTTTCTTTTTAAATTCAAAATAAATGCTGCAAGAAAATGCAGCATTTATTCTGTAGCTTAGTTATAACTGCTTTTTTAAGGAAGAATTATTCAGCGATAACGCCAACTTCCTTGTAATATTTTTCTGCACCGGGATGGAGGGGAACGTCACCTGCTGCTGCAACTGCATTCTTAACATCCATTTCGTTACCCTTTGCGTGAGCTGTTGCGATTTCGGGCTGCTTTTCCCAAAGGTTCTTTGTGATTTCGTATGCCTGAGCCTCGCTCATTTCGTTTGTTGCAATGAAGGTTGCCTTGATAGCAACTGTGTTAACGGGCTCTGTGATGAAATCGTAGTCAGCACTTGAAGCTTCGTATTTTGCATAGAAGGGATGGTCCTTGATAAGCTTTGCAATAACATCCTCGCCAAGGTCAACAAGAACAACATCTGTTGAGGTTGCAAGCTCTGTGATAGCTGTTGTGGGAGTACCTGCTGTGATGAAGGCTGCATCGATTGAGCCGTCCTTAAGAGCTGTTGCTGAATCGCCGAAGGATGCTGCTGTCTTCTTGATGTCTGTGTCGATGTCAAGTCCTGCTGCTGCAAGAATCTGCTCTGCATTGTAGTATACGCCTGAGCCTGCGTCACCAACTGCTACATTCTTACCCTTAAGATCAGCGATTGTCTTGATGCCTGAAGCCTTTGTTGCAACAAGCTGACAAACCTCTGAATATACACAGCCGATAACTGAGAAATCAGTGATGGGAGCATCAAAGCCGTTTGTGCCCTTATAAGCATAGTTCATAACGTCGTTCTGAACAATAGCAAACTGAGCGTCACCGTCCTGAATCATTTCGATGTTAGCCTGTGAGCCGCCTGTTGAAACAACTGTGAACTTGTAGTCGTCAGTGTTAAGAATCTGACCTACTGCTGTTGTGAATGCATAGTATGTACCTGTTGTGCCGCCTGTACCTGCTGTGATGTTTGAGATAACACCGTCTGCGGGGGCTGCTGTTGTGTCGTCAGCGTTGCCGTCGGTTGCATTGTTGCCTGCGCAAGCTGCAAGAGCAAAGAGCATGAGGGCAGCGAGAACAACTGCGAGAATCTTTTTCATTGTTTTTTCCTCCGTTTAATAAAATTTTATCAATAAGATATTTATAATTGTATAATATTTTGATGTCACTTGTCAAGGGTGATATGCAATTTTTATTTATTTTTGTTCGCAGCTTATACACAATTGTGAATAAAAATGCAATAATTTTGTATTTTTATCAGTTTTTCTTGAGGTTTTTGGATTTTTATGATAACATATAGCCTGACAAATGAAAACGGAGAAGCAAAAAAATGAAAAATATTGTTCTTATCGGAATGCCGGGAGCCGGCAAAAGCACAATCGGTGTTCTTCTTGCAAAATCAATGCTTATGGATTTTGTTGACACCGACCTTATCATACAGAAAAAATATTCATGCAGCCTTTGTGATATTATTGAGCGTGAAGGCATAAGGCGATTCATTGAAATTGAAGATGAGGTTATTTCGGAATGTGAGTTTGAGAATTGTGTCATTGCCACAGGCGGCAGTGCTGTTTACGGTGAAACGGCAATGGCAAGGCTCAGGGAAAAGGGTGTCACGGTGTATCTTGAAATCCCCGTGAAGGAGCTTGAAAAACGTCTCGGAAACATTCAGACAAGGGGTGTCGCAATGAAAAAGGGCACCACAATTGAGGATTTACTGAAGGAAAGAAGCCCTCTTTACGAAAAATATGCCGACATCACCGTTCACTGTGAAGGTCTGACGGCTGAGGAATGTGTGAATGTTATTCATCGTTCATTATCGCAGACTCTCCGGAATGATATGCAATAAAGCTCAGAAATGCAACAATTTCTTCCGCCGTTGGGAATTTGCCTTTTTTCGGTACCTGGAGCCAGAAGTGTCTTTCTCTCACATTTTCGCTTTCAAGGCCGGAACGGGCAATTTCCTCAATGGTGTTTTTTATTTCTGTCACAGTGCTTTGTTTATCCTTTGCAATGAGCGAAAAAATCTCATCAAAATCAAGCATCGGCTGTCACTCCTTTTGAAATAATTTTGGTGCTCAAGGGAAAAAATATACTTCTCCGGATAGACATTGCAAAAAAAATATGCTACAATCCTTGTGAATAAAAATCAGAAAGGATCTGATTAAAATGAAGGATCTTAAAAAATATCAGGGTATAATTCCCGCTTTTTATGCTTGCTATGAGGATGATGGCAGCGTATCGGCTCAAAGAACAAAGAATTTTGCAGAATATCTTCTCAACAAGGGCGTAAAGGGTCTTTATGTCTGTGGCTCATCAGGTGAGTGTATTTATCAGAGCAAGGAGGAAAGAAAGCTTATCCTTGAAAGCGTTATGGAGGCTGTAGGCGGAAAAATGACGATTATTGCCCATGTTGCCTGCAACAACACTGCAGACTCAATGGAGCTTGCTGCACACGCTGAAGCTCTCGGTGTTGATGCAATTGCATCAATTCCTCCCATTTATTTCAGGCTTCCCGAGGACGCAATTGCAAAATATTGGAACGATATTTCTTCGGCTGCCCCCAACACGGATTTTGTTATTTATAACATTCCTCAGCTTGCAGGTGTTTCACTCACAATGCCTCTTTTCCGTGAAATGCTTAAAAATCCCCGTGTAATCGGTGTCAAGAATTCCTCAATGCCCACCCAGGATATTCAGATGTTCAAGGCTGAGGGCGGCGATGATATTATTGTGTTCAACGGCCCCGACGAGCAGTTCGTTGCAGGCAGAGCAATCGGTGCCGAAGGCGGTATAGGCGGAACATATGGTGTTATGCCTGAGCTTTTCCTTGAGTGTGACAAGCTTATAAAGGAAGGTAATATTGAAAAGGCAAGAGAAATTCAGTATGCCATCAACAGTATCATTTATGCAATGTGTGATTGCAAGTGTAATATGTATGCGGCGGCAAAGGAGGTTCTGCGTTTGCAGGGCATCGATATCGGTGATGCGAGAGCACCGCTTACAGGACTTAAAGAGGAAAGCAAGCCCCTTGCAGCAAATGTTAAAAGAATGATTGATGAAGCAAAGTCAAGATTTTTGGGTGAATGATTATGAATAAAGCATATTTGACAGATGTTCAGAAATGGGTCAGAGAAGAGCTGCAGATTTGTGTTGATTTCTGGCTTAAGCACGGTATGGACAAGGAAAACGGCGGAGTTTACACCTGCCTTGACAGAGAAGGCAAAATTTTTTCAACAGATAAATCTGTTTGGATGCAAGGTCGCTGCGGTTGGATTTTTGCTTATCTTTGCCATGTTTACGGGGTGAAGGAGGAATGGCTCTCTGCTTCAAAATCCTGCCTTGATTTTATGGAAAAATACTGCATTAACCGTGATTGCGGTGACAGAATGTATTTCACGGTCACTGCTGACGGAAAGCCACTTCGTCAGAGAAGATACTGCTTCTCCGAGGCTTTTTATTGCATTGCAAACGCTGAATATTACGGTGTAACAGGCGACAGGGAATGTCTTGAAAGGGCAAAAAAGGCATATAAGATAATTTACGCTCTCAATCATGGCGAAAAGGACCCGACGGGTCTTGGTGCGAAGACGATACCCGAAACAAGAACAGGCAGAGCTCTTGCCGACCCGATGATTTTCCTCAACACAACTGCAATTATGCGCAGGGTTGACAGCGAAAACAAGGATTTATACGATAAATACAGTGCCGAATGTGTTCACGACATTCTCACCTATCACCACAAGCCCGAGCTGAAATGTACCCTTGAAACCGTGGGCATGAACGGTGAATTTATGTCTGATTTCACTGCGGGCAGAGTTGTAAATCCCGGCCACGATATTGAATGTGCATGGTTCCTTATGGAGGAAGCAAATTACAGACAGGATAAGGCTATCCACGAAAAGGCTCAGGAAATTTTCCGCTTTGCCTTTGACGGCGGTTGGGACAAGGAATACGGCGGACTCCTTTATTTCAGGGACTGCCTCGGCAATCCTCCCGAAGCCTATGAGCATGATATGAAGCTCTGGTGGCCTCACAATGAAATAGTTATTGCCTCTCTTATGGCATACCGTGACACAAAGGATGAATACTATTTAGAGTGCTTCAGAAAGTGCTTTGATTACTGCATCGAGTTTTTCTCAGACAGAAAGTTCGGTGAATGGTACGGTTATCTGCGCCGTGACGGAAAGCCCACCGAGCCGGCTTGTAAGGGAAGCACCTTCAAGGGTCCCTTCCATCTTCCGAGAATGCTCATTATGGCAGATACACTTATCAGCGAAATAACAGAATAAAAAAACAAGGGGGTTGAAAGAATTCAGCTCCCTTATAAAAACATGAGGTGATTTATATGCAGAAAATTGATATCAAAACTCTGAAGGAAAATGTCGTTTCCCTTTTCGATGACAAATGGGCGCTTATCACAGCAGGCAACAAGGAAAGCTACAACACAATGACTGCCTCCTGGGGTACTATGGGTGAGCTCTGGAACAAGGATGTATGCTTCGCTTTCATCCGTCCTCAGAGATATACCTATGAATTTATGGAAAGAGAAGACTATTTCACCGTAAGCTTTTTCCCCGAGGAATACAAAAAGGCTCTCGGCTTCTGCGGCAGATACAGCGGCAGAGACTATGACAAAGCAAAGCAGACCGGTCTCACACCCATGGAAGTCGGAAACAGTATGAGCTTTGAGGAGGGTGAAATTATCCTTCTTTGCAAAAAGCTTTATATTCAGGATATTGACCCTAAGGGCTTTATTGATGAGTCAATTGATGCTGCCTGCTATCCTCAGAAGGATTACCACAGAATGTATGTGGGCGAAATTGTTGAGGCATATATAAAATGATGAAAATGAGAAGAAGTGACCGTCAGGTCACAGATGATAACAAAATCGACGAAATTATCCGCAGATGCACATCAATAAGGCTCGGCTTCAACGATAACGGGAAGGTATATATTGTGCCTATGAGCTTCGGCTTCTGCCGTGAGAACGGAGAAAGAGTGTTCTATTTTCACTCTGCCTCGTCGGGCAGAAAAATTGATCTTATAAAAGCGTCGGATTACGCTTCTTTTCAGATGGACTGCGACGGCAGAATTTACGGAGAAGATACCGCCTGTACCTATACCACATCATTCAAAAGTATTTTCGGTGAAGGCAGAACAGAAATTCTTGAAGAAAAAGAAGACAAGCTGAAGGCTTTGAATGTACTTATGGCACAGTACACAGAAAAAAGCGACTGGACCTTTGACGAGAGGTATCTGCCCAAAATGTGTGTGTTCCGGTTGACCGTAACAGAGCTTTCCTGCAAGGAACATGAATAACCGTTTCAGAAAAATCAACCTGTAGCGGCTGCGGTCAGTAGGCAGTAGTCAGGGGTCAGGAGACAGTAGTCAGGAAAAGCCTCCTCTTTAGAGGAGGGGAACCGCTTTAGCCGTGGAGGAGTCTGTTTTTATAAGAACACAGGACAAGTCCGTAGGGGCGCCCATTGGGCGTCCTTTTTTATCGGGCAAAGTCATATTATCAACCTTTGAAGGTTGATTTTTAACTGCCAAGGTATTATTTATCCTGTGCCGAAGGTACCCTGACTACTGTCTACTCAAGGTGTATTTAACTTCGCTTTTATGTACCGTAGTGCTGAATGGCAATGCTTTATTCATTCCTCCAACTCCGTACGCTCATGCCGCTTGGGCACTTACTTTTATCGGTTGTGATAAAAGTAAGCAAAAGCACGCTTTTTTGTAGACACGGCTTTTTATTTTTATAATATACCGTTAGTACGCCTTCA
>JAFUQS010000017.1 GCA_017472225.1 Clostridia bacterium
GAAAATTTCTTTTTTCTTTATCCACGGTGAGCAGAAAAGAATACCGAGTAAAGGATAGCATAAGCCTGACTCGGTATTTTTAGTTCTTGCGGAGGTTAATCCACAAAAGAGCGTGCTTTTGCTTACTTTTGTCACAACCGACAAAAGTAAGAGCCCAAGCGGCTCGAGCGTACGGAGTCAGAGAAATAGATGAAACCTTGCCATTCAGCACCACGGCACATAAAAGCGAAGTTAAATACACTTTAAGTGGTTATAGACCCCTGACTACTGCCTACTGTCCCCTGACTACTGTCTACTGACTACTGCCTACTGACCCCTGCCCCCACGGCTTAAAATAAACCAAAAATTAAATATACTCTTGATTATTATATTTTTTTGATGTATAATAGCATGGTAGCTTTGCTGGAATAGCTCAGTTGGTAGAGCAGCGCATTCGTAATGCGCAGGTCGCGTGTTCGAGTCACGTTTCCAGCTCCAGATGGTCACCGTTAAATTGACGGTGGCTTTTTTCTTTTTCCCCGCATAAATAAAAAGCAGATAAAAAAGCACAGACCGGTGAAATCCTGTCTGCGCTTTTTTGCAACTGATTTTACTCTGCAACTGTTGTCTGTGTGTCATCCTCACCGCCGAGAAGTCCTTCCCCGGTGGTTCCGGCCTGATTTGTTGTGCCGTCATTCATGTTGTCAGCTCCCGACTCGTCTGTTACATTGCCGTTTTCCGTAAGATCATCTGCCAGATCTGAAAGTCCCTCGGATACTTCATCCATAAGAGTTGTTGCACCGTCCATCATTGATGTCACATCATTTTTAATTTCATTACCTGCATCGTTATTTCCGCAAGCGGCAAAAATCACTGCAACTGATACAAGCAACACTGCGGCAAGAATTAAAGAAATGATTTTTTTCATAAATAAATCTCCTTTTGATTTTTTATATTTTATCCATATGCATATTATTGACGGGATATTACCATATATTCAATTCCATAATTTTTCTGTAAATAAAAAAAGATAAATTCACCTTTTTCGGTTGACTTAATAACATAGGGATGTTAAAATTAAGTGTCATACATTTTTTATAAAAAAGGAGAAAATGAAATGAGCGCAAAAGTAGAAAAACCAAACAAAAATCCGCTTTGGCAAACCGTGAAAAGCGAACGAAACAGTTATTACACTTACTTTTTCGGTCAGAACATGATTTACAACATGGTTGCCTCCTTCCTCACAACCTTCCTTCTTCTTATCGGTGTTGACCCCATTAAGTCAGGTGCCGTTATGCTTGCAGTTAAGGTATGGGATGCTGTCAACGATGCTCTGTTCGGCGTAATCTTTGACAAGGTTAAATTCAAAAGCGGTAAAAAGTACATACCCTGGCTGAAAATTGCCTGTGCCCTCACTCCGGCGGCAACAATTGCAATTTTCATCATCCCCAACTCAGCAGATGAAACAGTCAAGCTCGTATGGTTCGCCCTTGCATACATCGTATGGGATACAGCTTATACGCTTTGTGACGTACCTGCCTTCGGCATCATCACTGCAATGACAAACAACATTGAAGAAAGAAACACCATTCTTTCTCTCAAGGGTGTCACCGGCGGTATCGGTTCAGCTCTTACAACAGTTCTCGCTTCCACACTTGTAAGTGAAGACGTGGGACTTTCCTACGGTGTTGTAAGCATCATGATTGCTGTTGTTGCAGCCGCAACAATGTTCCCTGTCTGCTATAAATGCGAAGAAAGAAATCCGAGCACAGACGAAGAGCAATTCACCGTCAGAAGAATGCTCAAATACCTGGTCAGCAACAAATACCTTCTTATATATTATCTTGGCTATATCTTCTTTTCAGGTGCTCAGACATATAACTCATTGCACCAGATTATGGCATACTACATCTTCAACGACTCACTTGCTTCTCTTGTAACAAGTACCGTTGCAGCCGTTCCTCAGCTTGTTATGGCTCTTCTTGTGCCGAAGATTATCAGAAAGATTGACAAGATGACTCTGTTCAGAATTTCAACAATTGCTGCAATTGTCCTTTCACTTGCAATTATTCCCACAAGAAACAGCTTTATCATGTTCACAATCACCTATATGCTCCGTTCAATTCCCCTTGGCATTATCGGTGTTCTTGCTTTCGTATTCACACCCGACTGCGCTGAATACGGTCAGTACACAACAGGCATTGAGGCAAAGGGTATCACCTTCGCAATCCAGACCTTCGCAGTTAAGCTTGCAGCAGCAGCCTCAGGCTCAATCGGTCTGTTCCTTCTCGGTCTGTTCGGCTACAAGACCTTCGACGGTGTTTCAAGCTTTGCTGACCTTGAAAAAATCAACGCAATTTCACAGCAGCCGGCAGAAGCTCTTGACGGTATCTGGTTCACCTATAACATCTTCCCCATCTTCGGTCTTGTTATTGCTCTCATCCTCTGGAGCTGCTATAAGCTCAAGGACAAGGATGTTCAGATTATGGCAGACTGCAACAGCGGTAAGATTACAAAAGAAGAAGCAGAACAGCTTCTTTCAAGAAAATATTGATAAAAATACCTTTTGTGGCACACTTCCTTATGAAGTGTGCCGCAGTTATTTTCCTGAAGATAAATGATTTGACTAGTAAAAAATGTATTTATCCTCGCTTTTATGTGCCGTGGTGAAAAACGGCAAGGTTTCATCTGTTCCTCTGAATCCGTACGCTCGAGCCGCTTGGCTCTTACTTTTGTCAAGCGTGACAAAAGTAAGCAAAAGCACGCTGGAGGATTAGCTTCCGCAAAAACTAAAAATACCGAGTCAGGCTTATTCTATCCTTTACTCGGTAGTCGTTTCTGCTCACCGTGGATAAGAAAACAAGCTTTCTTCTTATCGGTATTTTCAGATTGCTCCGTTCTGCTGTACCACGGCTCGGTTGCCGAACAGCTCTAATTAAAACAACGCTCAATAAAATGAGCCGCTTGGTTTAATTTGTTCCGCAAGGTCTGCTATTGTCTAATTTATTTGTCTACCTTTC
>JAFUQS010000018.1 GCA_017472225.1 Clostridia bacterium
GGAACGGGGAGGCCGAGGTTTGTCATTTCAGCGAGGTTTGCACCCTTACCGCCGAGAAGCTCTCTCATGCTGCCGTTGCCTTCTTTGAAAAGGTATACCCATTTCTTAGCCATTGGAATCTCCTCCTAAAAAAATAATTTATTATGTAATGGTTGCGGAAAACAGGGCAGAATACGCCCACATTTTCACTTCACTAAATTTTAGCAAATTTGAGAAGAAATGTCTATTGTTTTTTTACATATAGATTAACTGAAAATACTGTCAATTTTGTCGAAAATTACTGTAGTATTTACCGCCGTTTCCCATAGTGATAAAAATTATGTTAATTTTTGCCCTATTTAGTGGAATTTAAAGTTCATATATGATACAATGATATACTGTTATAATAGTGCTATTATGTTTTTTAATAATCATATATGCGGAGGTAATTGAAATGAAGAAAATTATATGCTTATCACTTGCACTTTGTCTTTTGCTCACCCTTGCTGCCTGCGGCAAAAAAAAGGACGAGGGTACTCTTGTTGCCTATAAAGATGACGAAGGTAACATTGTAACGGAATATGTTTCGGAAAATGAGGAAGACAAGGAAAAGAACAAAAATGACATTGATAATGAGGTCAAGGTCACCCTTCCTCTTGTTTTAATCGACAGTGAATACAGAAATGACATTGATGCTTATTGCGAAGCCAACGGATTTATCAAAGGAAAAATCAACGAAAAGGATCAGACCGTAACCATCACCATGCGGGCTCTTACATATGACCTTAACCTTGTAAGAATCGGCACAAAGGTTATGAGCAACATCGGCTCGGCAATTGATTCGGGCGAATATCCTTATGTTCAGAAGCTCGAAAGCTATTCCGAGAATTTTGACGAAATTGTTATGCTTGTTGACGGCGAAGGCTACAAGGCAGATAAGCAGCATTCCCTTCTCCCCTATTACCTTGGCGAATGCGGAATGTACTATCAGCTTTACACAACGGAAAATGAATACCGTTGCACCGTTAAAATCAAGGATGCAAAAACCGGTGAAATTATCGACGAGGAATATTACGAAACAGACAATTACGGAAAAGAATATTGATTAAAAGGTGACGAAAAATGAGTTTTATTGAATTTGATCAGGTATACAGAAGATACCAGACCGGCGAAATCGTTATCCCCGCCGTTGACGGTGTTTCCTTCTCAATTGAAAAGGGTGAATTCTGCCTTATTGTCGGCACCTCCGGTGCAGGTAAATCCACCGTTCTTAATATTCTCGGCGGTATGGACAGCTGTGACGACGGCAAGGTAAGAGTTGCAGGAAAGCCCATAAATGACCTTTCAAAGGCTCAGCTTGTTGATTACAGAAGATATGATGTCGGCTTCATTTTTCAGTTTTATAACCTTGTACCCAATCTTACGGCACTTGAAAATGTTGAGCTTGCAACACAGATGTGCAAAAAGCCCATAAAGCCCGAAAGGATTCTTGAAAAGGTCGGTCTTAAGGACAGAATGGATAACTTCCCCTCACAGCTTTCAGGCGGTGAGCAGCAGCGAGTTTCAATTGCAAGAGCTCTTGCAAAAAATCCGAAAATTCTTCTTTGCGACGAGCCTACGGGTGCTCTCGATTACAAAACCTCAAAGCAGATTCTTTCCCTTCTGCACAAAACCTGCCGTGAAACCGGAACAACCGTTGTTGTCATCACTCACAACAGTGCCCTTGCCGCCATGGCAGACAGAATCATCACCATGCGTTCGGGCAAGGTGGTTCAGATTGCAGTTAACGACAGACCTGTTCCCGTGGAAAAATTAGAGTGGTAAGGTGAAAAATTCAGTATGAAAATTAACAAGATTTTGATAACCGATGCCATAAGGACAATTGAGCGTACCTCACCCCGCTTCATTTCCATCATCGCAATTGTTGCCCTGGGAATAAGCTTTTTTGCAGGTATGAATGCAACTGCCCCCGATATGTATGACACTATGGCACAGTATATGGATACCTCAAACTCCATGGATATTCAGATTGTTTCCACTGCAGGAATCACCGACAATGATATTGCGGTTATTTCCTCAATCAACGGTGTTGAAGCTGCCGTGGGTGAAAAATATGTTGACGGTGTTGTTAAGGTTGCCGGTGAAACCGTGAGCGATATTGACGGCTCGGAAATGACCATCAGGGCAATTTCCCTTGACATAAACAAGGTGATAAACTGTGCCAACGGCTATGATGACCCGACTTATCTCAACAGACCTGAGCTGGTTTCAGGCAATTGGCCCACATCCTCAAATCAGTGCCTTGTTGACGAAAGCTTTCTTTCCACCCCTGAGGAATTCAAGATAGGCTCCGTCATCACCATTGAGGGTGACGGCACCGATATCACAGGCTCACTCCGGAACACTCAGTTCACTATAGTGGGTATTATCCGTACACCTCTTTACATTTCCTATGAAAGAGGTAACACCACCGTCGGTACGGGTAAGCTCGGCACATTCTGTTATCTTCCCTCAGAAAACTTCCTTAATGCTTATTACACCTCAATGAGCGTAAAGCTTCAGGACAGTGAAAAGCATGACCCCTATTCAGAGGAATATGCTGACCTTGTCAAATCCTATACCGATTATATCGAATCCATCTCCGGTGAGCTTCTTTCCTCAAGAGTTGATGCTCTCAAGGCAGAATACACCGTGAAGGTTGCAGATTCCGAGGCTGAATATGCCTCAACAAAGGCACAGGTTGAGCTGAGTCTTGCAGAGGGTGAGGCACAGGTTGCACAGATTCTTGACATGGCAGAAAACGGCGATGCAAACCTTATAAAATACAAGCAGGAATATAACGAAAAGGCAACAGAGGCCGCCAACAAAATAGATTCAAGTAAGCTTGAACATTCAACCCAATATGCTGCATGGGAGGACAAGCGCAACAAATATAACGAAGCCAAGGCAAAGGTTGACGAATATGCCGGTGCAGAAACTCAGCTTGCCAACGCTCAGACCGAATATAATGTTGCTTCCCTTCAGGTTGAAACCATGCTTTCAACGGTCAGCTATCTTGAAAATCTTCTTGCAACGACCCGTTCCGCAATGGACCAGTTCAACAACACTCAGGACAGTGGTGTTCAGGGTATCGTTGACCGCTTTGCACAGTCAGGTCTTGTGGGTGAAGAGGTTGACCAGATTATAAGCACCATCAACGGTCTCACGGCAGTCGGCACTGCAGAGGAAATGATGGCATACATGGAGCCTCAGCTCCAGACTCTGGAGGTTCGTCTTGCTTCTTCAAAGCAGGAGCTGACACAGGCAAAAACCGTTCTTGCCGAAAAGAAGGTTGAATTGGAGGAGGCTGAAAAGCTCGTTGCCAAGCTCAAGGAGGTTGAAGCAACTCTCTCCACGGCAGAGCTTGAGCTTGCCGAGGCAGAAAAAGAGCTCACCAATGCGGGCTATGACATTCAGCTCGGTGAGCTTGAGGTTCTCTCACAGCTTTCAGACATGAAAAACCAGATAACAACCTATGAAACAAATGTTATCATGGCAAAGGAAAAGGCAAAAACAATTGAAGCTGAATTTCAGGCAGCCAAAAACGAAGCCAATGACAGGCTTGAAATGGCAAGAAATCAGCTTGACGATGCTCAGCAGTTCCTTCTCGGTCTTGACAATGCCAGATGGTATGTGCAGAACCGTGACGATTGCCTCATGGGATATGAGGAATATGAACAGACGGCAAAAAGGACCGCTGCAATTTCACTTGTTTTCCCCTGGTTCTTCTTCATTGTTGCGGCACTTGTGTGTCTTAACACAATGACAAGAATGATCGAAGAGGAAAGAACAAGGCTCGGTACCTTCAAGGCTCTCGGCTTCACCGACAGCGAAATTATGTTCAAATATCTCGTTTACGCTGCCCTTGCTTCAACAATCGGCTCTGTTGCAGGCTCATTCATGGGCTTCGCTCTGTTCCCTGTTGCAGTTACAACGGCATACACCATTCTTTTTGATGTTCCCAATGTAATAATCAGCTATCAGTTCGGCTATGCGATACCGGGCATTCTCATTTCAATTGCTTCAACGGTCCTTGTTACCTATTACACCTGCCGCAAGAGTCTTACCGTTGTACCCTCAACCCTTATGCGCTCAAAGGCACCGAAGGGCGGCAAACGTGTGTTCCTTGAAAAAATACCCTTCATCTGGTCAAGGCTCAGCTTCACATGGAAGGTTACCTTCAGAAATGTTTTCAGAAACATGAAGCGTTTCATCATGGCAACCCTTGGTGTTGCCGGCTGTACGGCACTTCTGCTTGCCGGCTTCGGTCTTAACGACTCAATTGACACCACCATTCAGAAGCAGTTCCTCAGCGATGACCGTGTGTGGAATTATGATATGCAGATTGTTCTCAACGGCTCATATGACACAACAATTCAGGAATGTAAAGCATTGAACATTGTTAACGAAAAAGCTGCAATAAGCACTGCCATGCTGAATTACATGAAGGTTTACGATACCACCTCCGACAGCTCCGACGATGTTCTCGAAACCTATCTTCTTGTGCCTGAGGATGCGGCTGCCCTCGGCTCTTATATAAACCTTCAGAACAGAAAAAGCGGCGAAATATACACCCTCACAAACAACGGTGCAATTATCACCGAAAAGCTTGCCGATTCCCTCAACATTGATGTGAATGACAGCATTACGGTTATTGTTGACGATGGCCGTACCGTTCAGATTCCCGTTGCGGCAATCACGGAAAACTATGCTTTCCATTATATATATCTTTCAAAAGACCTTTATTCCATGCTGTTCAGTGCCAACCCGAGATATAACTATATTGCGGCAAACCTTGCAATTGACAACATGGAGCAGGAAAAGAAAAACGAGCTTGCAAAAGAGCTTATGAGTGAATATGAAATCAGCGCTGTGGCTTACACAAGCCAGATTCAGAATACCTTTGAAAACATCATGGATTCCGTCAGTGCCATTGTTATCATATTCATCATTTCGGCAGGTCTTCTTGCCTTTATCGTGCTTTATAACCTTTCAATTATAAACATTACGGAGCGATTGAAGGAAATTGCCACAATCAAGGTGCTCGGCTTTGATGACGGCGAGGTATCCTCATACATTTTCAGAGAAAATATTATTCTCACCGTCATAGGCATAATTGAAGGCCTCATTGCCGGCATCTTTATTCACCGCATTGTCCTTTACATGGCTGAGGTTGATATTCTCATGTTCGGCAGACAGATTTCCGCCATGAGCTTCCTTTATGCGGCTGCACTTGCCTTCGCTTTTTCAATGTTTGTCAGCCTTGTGCTTCACAACAAGCTCAAAAAGGTTGACATGGTTGAATCTCTCAAGTCCGTTGAATAACAAACCGAATAACAAAAGATCGGAGTGAAATATATGTCCCTTGTTAATATGAAAACACTTCTTGAAAATGCACAGAAGGGAGGCTATGCTGTCGGCTCCTTCAGTGTTGCAAACATGGAAATGGTTCTCGGCATAATCAAGGCTGCCGAGGAAACGAAATCCCCCATTATCCTTCAGATTGCAGAAGTCAGGCTTAACCATTCCCCCCTCGCTCTCATCGGTCCTCTGATGCTTGCGGCGGCAAAAAATGCAAAGGTACCCGTTGCCGTTCATCTTGACCACGGCACAACAATTGAATGTATCGGCAAGGCTCTGCGCCTTGGCTTCACATCGGTTATGTTTGACGGCTCACATCTGCCTTTGGAAGAAAACATAGCAATGACAAAAGAGGTTGTTTCACTTGCCAAGGGCTACGGCGCAGCAGTTGAAGCTGAAATCGGCTGCGTGGGCGGAAGTGAAGACGGAAGCGTTGACATTGCAATGCGCTGCACCTCTCCCGACCAGGCAAAGCTTTTTGCCGAAAGAACAGGTGTTGATGCCCTTGCAATTGCAATCGGCAATGCCCACGGCTTTTATAAGGAGGCTCCCCAATTAAGATTTGACATTCTTGAAAAGGTTGCAGCAACCGTTGACATTCCCCTTGTTCTTCACGGCGGAACAGGTATCAGCGAGGAGGATTTCATCCGATGCCATCAGTCAGGCATAAAGAAAATCAACATCGCAACAGCCACCTTTGCCGCATCTGAGGGCAAGGTCAGGGAAGGCTATGAAAAGGGTGAAATCAAGGGCTATTATGACCTTCACCAGAAAGAAATTCAGGGCGCATATGAAAATGCAAAAAAGCATATGGAAATATTTTATTCAGTGGGAAAAGCTGAATGATATTTATATAATGAAAGGAAGAATCCATCATGAAATACGTTGAATTTGATCAAAGCAAGCCTTTGGATGTTATCCCCATCGGCAGAGTTGCAATCGACTTTAATCCCACAGATATGAACAGACCGCTTTCAGAAAGCTGCAACTTCAACAAGTATGTGGGCGGCTCACCTGCAAACATTGCCGTAGGTCTTGCCCGTCTTGGCAAAAAGGTAGGCTTCATCGGTAAGGTTTCCGACGACCAGCACGGTGATTTTGTTGTCAACTACTTCAAAAACGACGGCATTGACACCTCACACATTTTCAGAGCAAAGAACGGCGAAAAAATCGGTCTCACCTTCACCGAAATCAAAAGCCCCACAGAAAGCTCAATTCTTATGTACAGAGATGCAATTGCCGACCTTATGCTTGAACCGGAAGAGGTTGATGAGGAATACATCGCATCTGCAAAGGCAATTGTTATTTCAGGCACAGCTCTTTCAATGAGCCCCTCAAGGGATGCTGCCCTCAAGGCTATGATGCTTGCAAAGAAAAACAATGTTGTTGTTATTTTTGATATCGACTATCGTCCCTACACATGGAAAAACAAAGACGAAATTTCCGTTTACTATCAGATGGTTGCCCGCAATGCAGACATTATCCTCGGCTCAAGAGAAGAATATGACCTGACAGAAGCAATCACAGGTGTTTGCAAAACAGACGAAGAAAGCGCAAAGCTCTGGCACTCCTACGGAGCAAAAATCGTCATCATCAAGCACGGTAAGGACGGCTCAACGGCTTACACAAACGATGGCATGAGCTATTCAATCAAGCCCTTCCCCGTAAAGGCAATGAAAGGCTTCGGCGGCGGTGACGGCTATGCTTCTGCATTTATCCGCTGTCTGCTTGAAGGCTGGGAAATGATTGATGCCCTTGAATTCGGCACAGCATCAGCCTCAATGCTCATTTCAGCTCACAGCTGTTCAGCAGCCATGCCCTCAGTTGAAGCAATTGAGAAGTTTATCAAGGAGGAAAAAGAACTTTACGGCGAAATGGTTGCAAGAGCATAAAACCCTCTTTTCTTCTCCGATAAAAAGCTATTTTCAAAAAACTGCAAACAGGCGACGCTTCCCTGAGAAGCGCCGCCTGTTTTTTATCTGCTTGTTATGTTAAATTGATTTGAGAAGTGCGGGAACCTTGAAAATTGCACCGGGAATACCGACAAGAATCTTGCAAAGGCCCTTGCCTGCTCCGTCACCGTTGAGAATCATCAGAAGGCCTTCAGCCATCTTTTCGCTGAAAATACCTGATGACATTGTGATGAAGTTTCTGATGGGAATTTCAAGTGCCATTGCCTTCATCATGCCTGCGCTGGGATCATCGGGCTTGAAGATAAGTCCCATAATCCAATCAATGAGTCTGTTGATTCTGCCGCCCCACTTGGTGTGCTTTGCATCACCAAGGCTGTTTGAAACGGTCAGCTTCTGTGTGGTATCGAACACAGGTGAAGGAATGGGGAAGCCAAGAAGAGCCTCGTATTCACTGTCGGGAACATTCTTCACATCTGCGCCGTAATAGGAGGGTGCAGTAGCTTTATAATCGGGAACAACTGCATCAACGGTTGATTCAACCTCAATTTCTGCAGTGAGTCTGATGTCACGGCTTGAAGCACCGACCATAATCTCAAATTTACCGCTTTCAACGTGCCAATCCATAATGTTGACATTGTAATAGGCAAAAGCACGCTTGCAAAGGGTGATTTCAACTTCCTTTTCTTCACCGGGCTGAAGGAATACCTTTTTAAAGCCCTTGAGCTCCTTTTCGGGGCGGAAGATTGTTGAATCAACATCCTTTACATAAAGCTGTGATGTTTCTGCACCTGCAACATCGCCCACATTCTTCACCTTGTAGGAAACGGTTACTGTATCCGTATCCTTAACTGAAGCTGCACTGAGCTTGATGTCAGAATATTCAAACTGAGTATATGAAAGACCGAAGCCGAAGGGGAAAAGCACATCCTTCTTTGCCGTGTCATAATATCTGTAGCCGATGTAAATGCCGTCCCTGTGCTCTGCAGTCTGATCCATACCGGGATAGCTTTCAGCATTGGCAACATCTGAAAGTGAAAGCGGATAGGTTTCTGCCAATTTACCTGAGGGATTAACCTCACCTGAAATCACACGGGCAAGGGCAAGTCCGCTTGCCTGACCGCCGAGATATCCGTTAATAACCGCCTTAACATCACAAAGCCAGGGCATTACAACAGGTGAACCGCCTGAAAGAACAACAATAACATTGCTGTTAACCTTGAGAATTTCAGAAACAAGGTTATTGTGTGAAGTGGGAAGATCAAGATGGCTTCTGTCATAGCCTTCTGATTCATAAGCCTCTGTAAGACCGATGAAAAGAAGAACAGCCTCAGCCTTTGAAGCAACCTCAACAGCTTCCTTCACAAGCTCGTCAGACACCTTATCGGTTTTCTTGTCATAGCCCTGAGCATAGGAAGCATCATAGCCCGCAGCCTTAAGAGCAGAAAGTGCATCCGTAAGCTCGGTAGGGTTAATAAGCGAGCTGCCTGCGCCCTGGAAACGGGGAGATGCAGCCATTTCACCGATAACGGCAACCTTCTTATCCTTTGAAAGAGGAAGGGTATTTTCAGCGTTTTTAAGAAGAACTATACATTCCGAATGAATCTTTGCGGCAAGCTCATGGTGAGCCTTTTTGTCATACTCTGCATCGCAAAGAGCTTCCTTTGATTTGAGCATAAGAGTGAGCATTCTGTCGGCAGCCTTGTCCACAACAGCCTCATCAAGAGTGCCGTTTTTAACAGCTTCAACAATCTTGATGTCATTGAAGCCGCCCGATGCCGGCATTTCAAGCTCGTTACCCGCCTTGATACCTGCAACTCTGTCATTGGCTGCGCCCCAGTCTGTAACAACAAGACCCTCAAAGCCCCATTCGTCACGGAGAATTTTTGTCTGAAGATAATCATTATCAGAACAGTAGGTGCCATTGATTTTGTTATATGCGTTCATAATTGTCCAGGGCTGAGCCTTTTTAACGGCAATTTCAAAAGCAGTAAGATAAATCTCACGGAAGGTTCTTTCGTCAACAACGGAGCTGATTGTCATTCTGCGCTTTTCCTGGCTGTTAACAGCAAAATGCTTCATTGATGTTCCCACATTTTTTGATTGAACACCGTTGATAAAGCCTGCTGAAAGCTCGCCTGCAAGAAGGGGATCCTCAGAAAAATATTCAAAGTTTCTGCCGCAAAGAGGTGAACGCTTCATGTTTGCACCGGGGCCGAGAAGCACACTTACCTTTTCTGCAAGACATTCCTCACCCAATGCAACACCCATTTCATAAAGAAGCTCGGGATCCCATGAGCAGGCTGTTGTTGCAGCCGTGGGGAAGCAGGTTGTGGGAACAGAGTCACTGAGACCTGATTTGTCGCTGTTTTTATCGGGATTTTTCTTTCTCAGACCGTGAGGGCCGTCGGTAATCATAATTTCAGGGATGCCCAACTTGTCAATTTCCTTAAGATGCCAATAATCCTTACCGGAGCAGATGGCAACCTTTTCTTCCAGGGTAAGCTTTGAAAGTAATTCTTGATTCTTCATGTTTGACCTCCTGTAGTTTTAGTCATCCTTTTAATTATAGCTTTATATTTCCTCAAGGTCAAGAGTAAAGTTGAATTAAGCTTCATTTATTATTCATCAAAATTTGAAAAGTCCGTCAAAACCACTCTTTTTATTTCTCGCCGTACCTCTGCAGCAATCGATTTCACTGCACACAAGAATTGTGTCATCGCCGATAACCTCAATATCCTGCCAACAGATTTTAATATCCTCCTCTCTGCCGAAAAAACCGAAGCCCTTCGGTCTTCCCCAGACGATTATTGAAACAAGTGAGCCTGTGCAGGTATCAATCTCAACATCACAGACCTGACCGATACGGCAACCGTTTTTGGAATTGATTACCTCCTTACATCTTAAATCTGTTATACTGCAATTCATATAAATCACCTCCTTATATAATATTCATAAGGAAAGGTTTTTTTCGTCAGTTTATACTTTTTGATAAAAAAGGAGGTCATAGTAATGCAGATGCCTGATAAGGAAGTATTTCTACAGTAGAAAAGGAATCTGATATACAAATTCCCTGCTTGTTACGATATAAGAAAACTGCCCGAAGAAGAGTAAGAAAAACTCTTTTTCGGGTAGTAATTTTTATATAGTGA
>JAFUQS010000019.1 GCA_017472225.1 Clostridia bacterium
ACAATAATCGTAGAATCAAGCTAAAATTAAATGGCTTGACACCTGCTATGCACAGATCTCAAGCCATTTTAGCAGCTTAATATTTAATTTGCACAAGTTTTTCTAAAAAACTTTGTCTAACTTTTTGGGGTCACTTCAAATGCTTGATACAATGGTTTTTGGCTTTTTTATTCTGCAATTAACCTGACCCTGTCTCGCTCGAGCCGCTTGGGCGCACGGAGTCAGAGGAACAGATAAAGTCTTACCGTTTAACACCACGGTACATAACAGCGAGGATAAATATACTTGAAATAGTCGGAAATACTGTCTACTGTCTCCTGACTACTTTAAATCAGCTACTGTTATTCTTTTTTTGCAGTCTCTTTTGATTTATATACTCTCAACCTTGATAAGATTGGTGTTTCCGCTTTGTCCGTTTGTGACTCCGCCTGTGATAATAATTTTGTCGTCCTTCTGAAGTCCGAACACAGCCTTTGTAAGCTTTTTAGCGGTATAGAACAAGACCTCTGTTGAGGGCAGCTCCTCGCACATAATCGGTGTGACACCCCATGAAAGGTTCAATTTTCGCCATGCCTTTTCATCGGTAGTAAGACCTGCGATGTCAACCGGCGAACGGAAACGGGATACCATTCTTGCGGTAACGCCGGAAATTGAACAGACTGCAATTGCTTTTGCATCAATGTCAATTGCCATGCTGCAGGTTGCATGAGAAATGGCATCAACGGTATTTTTAATGATAAATTCGGAAGAAGCGAAGCGCTTTTTGTAATTTATGTTTTTCTCTGTCTGCTCAGCAATTCTTGACATTGCTTCAACGGACAGAACGGGATGCTTGCCTGCAGCAGTTTCTCCTGAGAGCATAACTGCACTTGTGCCGTCGTAAACGGCATTTGCCACATCGGAAATTTCTGCTCTTGTGGGGCGCTGATTTGTAATCATGCTTTCCAGCATTTCAGTTGCCGTGATAACTCTTTTGCCCATAAGGCGGCATTTTGTGATGAGATACTTCTGAATGGCGGGCAATTCTTCATAAGGAATTTCAACGCCAAGGTCCCCTCTTGCCACCATAATACCGTCACATTCAGCCATAATCTCCTCAATGTTATCAACACCCGAACGGTTTTCGATTTTTGCTATAAGCTCAATACCCATTATGCCGTTTTCCCGAAGGAAATTCTTCACATCAATAATATCCTGAGCACAGGAAACAAAGGAGCAGGCGATAAAATCCACACCCTGCTTTGCACCGAAAAGGATGTCAGCCTTATCCTGTTCACTCAAATAAACCTGTTTAAGTACCTTACCGGGAAATGCCATACTTTTTCTGTCGGAAAGTCTGCCGCTGTCAAGTACGGTGCAGACGGCATCGGTTTTTGTAAGCTCCTTAACCTCAAAACGGATAAGTCCGTTGTTAAGAAGTATGGTATCACCCACACAAAGCTCATCAATCATGCCCTTATAAGAAACAGAAACCCTTTTTTCGTCACCGACAATATTCTCGGTGGTGAAGGTGAATTCATCGCCCTCATTAAGCTCAACAAAGCCTTTTTCAAAGCTTGCAATACGGTATTCGGGGCCCTTTGTGTCAAGAAGCAGAGCAATAGGCAAACCGAGGCTTTCTCTCACTCTTTTCACCATTGCGATTTTCTTTTCATAGTCTTCATGGGTACCGTGGGAAAAGTTAAGACGGACTACATTCAGCCCTTTCTTACACATTTCGGTGAATACTTTTTCGTCACTGCAGGCAGGACCCATTGTTGCAATAATTTTCGTTTTTCTCATTTGAAGCTCCTAAGATATTTTTCTGTCTTAATACAGAAAAGAGTCAAAATTAAATGACTCTTTTCCTTTTTTTAGTTTATGTATATTTATTTGTGTTTATAAGCCTATGGTAATAATTTCAAAGGGCTTATATTCAATCACATCGGTCTCGTCCTCAACTTCTTCAAGCATATTGAGAAGTTTAACCTTACGGTCAAGCCTGATTGAGCCTCTTGTACCCTTCTGCTCTGAAAGACGGATAACTGTCATTGTACCGTCTTCGCTTTTCTTTGCCGCCTGAAGATATAAAGGCTCAAAGTGAGGAAGCTTCCATTGAGCATCGCACCTGACAAGCGGTACATTATACTGCAAAGCGATTTCATTGACCCGTGCACCTATGGGGTCTCCCTTGTGGGGAAGAATCATATAACAGAAGTTATGCTCACCCATATCCGACACAACATCGGGACGGATTGTTGCACGAAGAAGCGAAAGGCTCATTGTGTTTTCATAAAGTCCCACACCGTACTTGCCGTCATTGATAAGAGCCACACCGCCGCCGAATTCGCTCATATCGCACCATTTGTGGTGACAGCACTCAAAGCGAGCCTGCTGCCAGGTTGTGTTGCGGTGAGTTTCTCTTTCGATATAGCCTGCGGAGGTGTCGCAAACTGCTTTTCTTGTGAGCACATTGCAGGAGAACTCTGCCTTGGCAAGAATATGCTTTTCCTGCCAGTTGACTTTGTTTTCCACCTCGATACCTCTTGAGCGTCTGAACAAACGGACAGTCATTTCCCATGTGGATTTTTCTGTACCGAGAGTGCAGACAAATGAAGCACTTTCGCCGTCTTTTTCCTTAAGAGTTAAGGGCGAAACAACCTTGACTTCAATTTGCTTATCCTTGTAATTGGGAAGAATATCCCAAGCGTCATAGTTACCCGGGTTATCGGTGTAGAGCTTAAGCTTATTGAAATCACCCTTAGCCCATTCTCTTTGAAGCTCTTTATCATAAAGGCTTTCAATTGAGCCGTCAGAATTGAACTTCACAGAATAGTAAGGTGTTTCAACGGTGTCACCAATACTTATCCATTCACCTGCAAATTTTGTGCTTCTGAGGGTTGCAGAAGAAAGTGAAGGAATATTCGGGATAAGCCAATTGCCCTTTTCACCGTAACGTGTGGCTGTACCCTTTTTATTCGGCACAAAAGTAAGAGCATCACGGTTGAAATTCAGGGTGTTGAAATATTTTGTGCCTGTGCCGATAATTCCGTCAAGCTCTGCTTCAATTTCTCTGTAATCAGCCATTGCGTCACCGAAAACAGGATGTATATGAGAGCCGGGGAGAATATCATGGAACTGATTGATAAGAAGCTTTTTATAAGCTTCTGTTATCTTTTCTGTATTGTCCTCGCCTCGCATAAGGGAGACCATTTCAGCTGTTCTGAACTTATATTCAAGGCGGCGGTTAATACGCTTGAGGTCACTTTTTGTTGTAAAAGTACCTCTGTGCATTTCAAGGTACAATTCACCGTCCCATGTTTCAAGGTTAGGGTTATCCTTAAGATTCTTTTCAAGGAACTCTGCGCCGCCGGTGTGTTCGCATTTCGGCATAACGGAAAGCTTTTTGAAGCGGTGCATCATTTCAATCATTTCTTCCGTACATCCTGAGCCACCGTCACCGTAGCCGAACATATTCATAGTCTGTCCGCCCTGATCTTTATCAATATATGCTTCCCAGTTTTCCTGAATCTGAGATGGCATATTCCATGTTATGAAGTGGGTGGGAGGCACACATGCATAAACCTCACTGCCGTCAATACCCTTCCACTTGAAATTGTTGTGAGGGAAACGGTTTGTATCGTTCCAGGTTGACATTTTGTTTGAAACAAAATAGTCAACACCACTCTTTTTGAGAATCTGAGGCAAAATCCATGAGTTGCCGAAAACATCGGGAAGCCAGGCATTGTTAACCTTTTTGCCGAACATTCTTTCATAGGTTTTCTGCCCGTAAAGGCATTGTCTTATAAGCGATTCGGCAGACGGAACATTACAGTCCGGCTCAACATACATCGCACCGACAGGCTCAAACTGACCTGAAGCCACCTTTTCCTTCAGCTCCTCAAACACCTCGGGATAATACTTCTCAAGTGTTTCATAAACATAAGGCTGTGTGTGAGTATATTTGAAATCGGGGTACTTATCCATAAGACGAAGCTGAATAAGAACTGTTCTGAGATTTTTCTGAACAGCGTGTATTCTTCTCCAATAATATGCCACATCAAGATGAGAATGGGCAATGAGTGCCACATCTCCGCTGCCTTTATAGGTATCGTTGGCATAAATAACCTCGTCAACATATTTTTTTGCCTTTTCAACGCCGGAAATTTCATCGCTGTCAAAGTCGATAAGATTCATGGCATTGTTAAGCTCACGGTTAAGGAAAGCTCTGTAATCCTCATTGAAAAGCTCACTTTTGGCAATATCCAGAAGCAGCTCAAAATCCCACACAAGGTCCTGAACAGCGTGATTTACGGTACAAATATATGCACCCTCAAAAATCTGTCTGCAGCCACGGACGGAAAGTGACTCGGGATTTCTTTCATCATCGGGCTTTGAACGGTTATAGCCCATCATTTCAAAGTGCAACACTTCTTTATCGTTGACATAAGGAGAAAGCAACATTCTTTCTCTGTTAGGGTCAACACCGCCTATATATCTGCCGTTGACCTTCACACAGATTTCAGCAGCAGTTTTAAGTGAAAACCACAGCTCTTTTCCCTGCAAATGCTCAGGTATATTCACATCTGCCCTGATGAATGCAGTGCCGTCGGGAGTGAAATACATATCACCTTTTTTCAGCGGTCTGTAGTCTTCACTGTAATATTGAAACTCCATTTCCGCTGTCTGACGGGCATCACGAATCATGAGGTTTTCAATTTCCCATTTGCTTGAGTAAATGTGCCTTTTCAGCCAACCGAAGCGTAAATCTGTCCATTCCTCGGGACGCATAGAGCGTCTTACAACCTTAATATGTGCCATTTTGCTCTATACCTCCCTTATGTGTCCTGAAAATAAGGCTTTTTGCGAACGGCATTAACCTTGACGTTTTTCCTGAGGTCAAGCTTAATCTGTTCTTCTATCCATGCCACACAGCGATGCAGAATGAGACATTTTGAGCATTCACCTCGGAAAGTGAGGGTGAGAACACCGTTTTCCAAACAAACATATTCCACCCAGCCTCCGTCACCCTGCAATTTCGGCTGAAGCACTTCTTCAACATAGCTTTGAACTGTCATATTTTCATTAACCCTCTATTACTGCAGAAATCTCTTTTCTGTAATTGTTAAGTCTTTCCTGTGATAATTCCTTGGTCTTATCCTGAATTGAATAATAAACCTTGATTTTCGGCTCTGTACCTGAAGGTCTTACTGCCATCCATGAGCCGTCATCCCAAAGGTATTTGAGCACATTTTCCTTCGGAAGGTCACGGACACCCTTTTCAAAATCCATAACCTCGGTAATACCGTCAAAAAGGTCTGTGCCCTTGTTTCTGAAGTAGACCATAAGCTGCTGAATCTTTTCGGCACCGTCCTTACCCTTAAGCACAAAGGAATCAAGGTGGTCAAGGTAATAGCCGTATTCGTTATAGATTTCATTAAGGCCGTCAACAAGTGTCATACCCTTGTTTTTGTACCATGCAGCCATCTGGCAGATAAGCATTGAAGACACAACAGCGTCCTTGTCTCTTGCATGGGTACCCACAAGGTAACCGTAAGATTCTTCATAGCCGATAACAAATTCCTGCTTGCCCGATGCTTCATACTGATTCATCTTGTCACCGATATATTTGAAGCCGGTGAGTGTTTCTTCAATCTGTAAGCCGAAGGCACGGCCGATGTTTGCGCCAAGCTCTGAGGTTACGATTGTTTTGACAAGGGTGGATTTTTCTGAAAGTGAAGCCTTCTTCATTGTGAGAACAAAGTTAACAAGAAGTGCTCCTGTCTGATTACCTGTGAAAAGAACATAATTGTCGCCGTCTTTAACTGCAATACCTACTCTGTCACAGTCCGGGTCTGTGCCGAAAACAAGGTCTGCACCGATTTCCTTTGCCTTTTCAATTGCAATGGTGAGGGCATCTTTTTCCTCCGGGTTGGGACTTCTTACGGTTGAGAAGTTACCGTCAGGAAGCTCCTGTTCCTTAACAACAGTCACATTCATGTTTTCAATCATGTGTCTTACGGGGATATTACCTGTGCCGTGAAGGGGTGTATAGACAATTTTAAGGTCGCTTTTTTCTTCATAAAGTGACTGCTTTTTAATTGCTTCATAATAATCAGCGAGCACCTCATCACCAACCATTGTGATGTTTTCGTCACTGTCTGAGAAGGGAATTGATGAGAAGTCTGTGATTTCATTGATAAAGCCGATTGCTGCCTTTGCATCGTCTGTGCATAATTGACAGCCCTTCTCGTCATACACTTTGTAGCCGTTATATTCCTTGGGATTGTGTGAAGCTGTGAGCATAACACCCGCATTGCAGCCGAGATGCTTTGTTGAGAAGGAAAGAACCGGTACGGGAACAAGAGTTTTGAAAAGATAAACCTTAAAGCCGCAGGAAGCAAAAATACCGGCTGCAGTTCTTGCAAAGAAAGCAGAGTTATTTCTTGAATCATAAGCAAGAACAACCTTGATTTCGCCATCATACCTGCTCTTGAGATATTTTGCAAGGCCGTATGTTGCCTTACCGACGGTGTACTTATTCATTCTGTTTGTGCCTGCACCCATAATGCCACGAAGTCCTCCGGTGCCAAAGGCTAATTCTTTATAAAATCTGTCTTCAATTTCTTTTTCATCAGTTATGCTTTCAAGTTCCTTTTTTGTGTCCTCATCAAATGTGAGCCACTCACTGTACTTTGCCTTGTAGTCCATTAAATCACAACCTTTTTTTATTTTTTAAGCCCCTCTTTATTTTGCAGAAGCCTATTCAAAGTTATTTTATCACAGATTAAATTATTATACAATAATTTATAATAAAAAAATCACCACTTTGAAAAGTGGTGACGATATCTGTTGTTTCGGGCATATTCTCATAATCCGGATTTATAGGTTTTCTTTCCATTTTAGTCCGCCTTTATTTGTTCTCATCAATGTCAGCTTCATTATCCTTCAGTTTTTTTCTTAAAGCTCCGATTTCCTCACGGAGAGCCTTGATTTCGTATATTGCAAAGCCGATTAGAGCGATTACTATTCCGAGTATACCGCCTATTACCGCATCAACAATTTCATATGTTCCGACGGCAATGGGAAGCCAGCCGAAAAACAGAAAAGATGCAATACAGCCTATAAGTATTTTCCACATGAATATCAGCTCCTTTTTCTTTTATGCCTTAATTATAGCATTGAGTTGTTTCCACTGTCAATATAACTGTTGAAATACCCACAAATATATTATCAAAAATGACATACGAATTGTAAAAAATAGTCATTGACTTTAACAAACCGTGAGCCTATAATATCGTGGTTGTTAAAAAATCATTTCAAAATAAAAGAAGGTTAAAATCATGGAAACTCTTTTATCAATCGCAGTGGCACTTTCTGCCGGCCTTTTAATGTCCCGTGTTGTTAAGCCCTTGAAGCTTCCTGCAGTTACAGGCTATCTCATTGCCGGTATTCTCATCGGCCCTTACTGCCTCGGTCAGATCGGTTTTTCGGGACTCGGCTTCACTTCACATGATGAGGTTGCTGCCCTGAGCGTTATGAACGATATGGCTCTCGGCTTCATTGCTTTCGCAATCGGTGACGAATTCCGTCTTTCACAGCTCAAGCACACAGGTAAGCAGGCTACAATTATCGGTGTTCTTCAGGCTTGTATCACAACCGTTGTTGTTGATGCTATTCTTATAGGATTACACTTCATACTCGGTGAAGACAAGCTTCCCCTTTCAAGCGCAATCATTCTCGGTGCAATAGCTTCGGCTACAGCTCCTGCGGCTACGCTTATGGTTGTCCGCCAATATAAGGCTAAGGGTAAATTGACAAATCTGCTTCTTCCCATCGTTGCCCTCGATGATGCCGTGGGTCTTGTTATTTTTGCAATTTCCTTCGGTGTTGCAAAGGCACTTGTAAGCGGTGAGGTCAACCTTGTTTCAATTATCGTGGACCCCCTTGTTGAAATTGTTGTGTCCCTTGTAATCGGTGCTGTTATCGGCTACGCTCTTGCATGGGCAGAAAAATTTTTCAAATCCAATTCCAAAAGGCAGGCTCTTGTTGTGACAGCAATTTTCTTTGCCGTTGCAATTTCAAAAATCAAGTGGCAGATAGGCTCCGTTCACCTTGCTTTCTCTCCCCTTCTGGTTTGCATGATGCTTGGCACAATTTTCTGCAACGTGTGCGATTTTTCCGCAGACCTTATGGAAAAAACCGACCGTTGGACTGCTCCGCTTTTCATTCTTTTCTTTGTTCTCAGCGGTGCAGAGCTTGAATTTTCAGTGTTCAAAGACCTTGCAGTTATCGGTGTAGGTGTTGCATATATCATTGCCCGTTCACTCGGCAAATACTTCGGTGCAAGATGGGGCTCTGACATTGCAAAATGTGAGCCCAACATCAAAAAATATCTCGGCATCACACTTCTGCCCCAGGCAGGTGTTGCCCTCGGAATGTCAATCACTGCAATGGAGCTTGGCGAAACGGGAACCATTATCAGAAATATCGTTCTGTTCGGTGTTCTCATTTATGAGCTCTTCGGACCTGTTATGACAAAGAACGCCCTTATGAAAGCCGGCGACATCAGTCCCAAGGTTGAAAAGCCGAGAATTCCGCCTGAAAAAGGCAGAGTATAAATTCAAAATGAGCTGTAAGAAACATCTGTTTTTTACAGCTCATTTTTTATTGTGACCGAAAAAAATACATAACAAAATAAACGAGTCCTGACAAGAAGAAATACTTTTATCGGCAAATAATTTTTTTAATACCTGTTAAGACAGCTATTGCTCCTGCCACTGCCAGGGATGAGGCTACAACAGGCTTTATCTGTGTATCCCAACGCTGATATCCGTGCTTTCTGATGAAGGGATTATGAAGCCCGACTTCACAGATATCCTTGCAATGAAAAAGCTCTGTTTTGTAATTCAGAAGGTCATTTTCATAAAGCGTTATAACACAACTGCCTTGGTTATTGCCATAGCTGAAAAATCCTGCCGACGGCACCTGATGAATATCAATACCCTTATAGGAAGCCGAAAAATCATTTACATGGTCGTGGCCGAAAAAGGCGGCAATAACATTACCGTTTTTAACCAAGGCTTCAAACTGTCCCGAGTTTATATCCGGCGGACAGGGACCTTCTTTTACACTGCCGCTTTTTATGAATTCCGGGTTGGGGGTGTAAAATTTATCCGAATGACTGCCGTGACCCTTTACGCTGCCCCTGACCTTCCTGCCGTGAGGAAGGAGCATTTCATAAATTTCCGGCACAATGATATGCTGAAAAAGGAAGGACGGTAGATTTTCTCCGCCGTTTTCTTTTTTAAGCTGTTCCGATGTTCTTTCATACCAGCTTATCTGGTCAGAATGGACATAGCCGTAGCCTCCGCCCTCTTTTTCGTCTGCATAAGGGTTTGAGTCAATAAACCACAGATTGAAAACTGCCTTTTCTCCGGTTGAGTTAAAAATCGGCAGATTATAGTTCCCCACACCCGTCATTTCTTCGCCCTCCGCCGCAAGGCAGACAGAGAAGCTCTGAAACTCCTTCATAATAAGCTTTTTTGCACCTCTTTCATCAAAGCCCAATGAACAGAGTCCTTCATGGTCGTGATTGCCGAAGACCAAAGCAAAGGGAAATTTTCTTTCTTCGAAAATGCTGCCGATTTTTCTGATTGTGCTTTTCACCTTTTTTGTTGTGATACCCTTGAAGTGACCTGCAATATTGTCACCCAACAGCACAATTAAATCCGGCTCTGCCTTTTCAATGGCAGAAGCAATATGCTGAAAGGTCCATTTAAGTTCCTTTTCAGCACCGTGGATATCAGCAAGAACAAGTATTCTGAATTCACCGTTTTGAAATTTCAAGTTCATACTGTGCCTTTCTTAAAAAGGACGAGTGGTGTCACCCGTCCTTTTTCTTTTTTATTTTTTTCTTTTGGGAAGCTTTGATTTAAGCTTACCCAGAAATTCATCAAGCTTTGCATATTCAGCCTCTGCTTTTTCGCCGTCCTCACGAAGCCTGTTTTCCATATCGTAATAAACAAGGTCACAGCCACATTTCGGACATTCCTGCTTTATATAAAACAAGCTGAGCTTTTCTCCGCATTTCGGACATTTGTTATCCATTGCTTATTCCTCCTTCAAGCGTAAGCTCATGTGAGAGCTTTTCTCTGCGCTGTTCAACTTCTTTCTGAATGGTTTCAAGCTTTTCGCCCTCAAGGTCATAGAACTTATAGGGAATAAGAGAAAGAAGGCCGAGACAGGTGGGAAGTGCAGTGATAAGAGCCCACATCCAGAGCTTTGTATTCACAGTGCCGCCCTCTGCAAGAATCATATCCTCGCCAACCTTTTCAAGTCCGATAAGAGGAATGATTGCCGTTGCAATTGCAGTTGAAAGTGAGCCTGTCAATTTACCGATAAAGGTAAGAATTGAAAAGGACATACCCTCATTTCTCTTGCCTGTTTTCCATTCCATATAGTCAACGGTTTCGGAAATCATTTTTGTGGGAATAACAGCCTTGATTGAGCTGTTGATGCTGCCTGAAACGCCCTGAATTGCAAGAAGCGGAGCCACAACTGCCATATTTGTATAATGGCGACAGCCCAGAAGGAACACCACAACCGTTACCATAGCGTGAATAAAGGAAACTCTGACAACTATCTGCTTTGAGCTCCAACGCTTTTCAAGCTTTGTCATAAGCGGATAAGTAACCCAACCCATAATTGTGCCGGGAAGTCCGACAAGAAGTGAGAGACTGTTTACACCCAACGACAAGGTATAGAAATATGTGTTGAATGTGCTGCCTATACCCTCAACTGTGGCAATGAGACTTGAAAGTGTGAGAAGAAGAAGGGGTTTATTTTTGAAAAGATATCTGAAGCAGTCAAGAAGCTTGGGCTCATCGTTGCTTTGCACAACTCTTTCCTTCGTGCAGATGCCTGAAAGTGAGAACAAGAGCATACCGATTGTACCCGCAAGAATACCGAGAATGAAGAAAACCTGTGAAAGCGAAAGCGGAATGATACCGTTTCTTGAAAGGTCAACACAAACTGTTATGATGATACCGGGAATACCGCCGATTATTCCGGAAATAAGTCTTGCTGATTTGATAACCCTTGAACGGTCAAGCGGGTTGGGAGAAATCGCAGCAGAAAGTCCCCAGAAGGGAATGTCGCCGATAGTATAGAAAAACTCCCATATAAAGTATGTAACACTCATATAGACTATTTTAAGCACAACCGAGGCATCGTCGCCGAGGAATACAGGTCCGCCGAAAAACAGCACGGTAATTATGCCCAAGGGTATGGGAGTGAATATCAGATACGGTCTGAGCTTACCGAAACGGGTTCTTGTTTTGTCAACGATTGACCCCATAAGAGGGTCGTTGAAGGCATCCCAGAAGCCCATAAGCAAAATCATCATTGTTACCGCCTGTGCCGGAACACCAAATACGGTAACAAGGAAAAAGGTAAGCTGAGCTCTGACCATGTTGTAGCCGATACACTGTCCGCCGTTCGCAATGCCGTAAATCAGCGTTTCCCTGACACCGACATAGCGCATTTCTTTCTTTTCTTCTGCCATAAATATTTCTCCTGTCATTTTGTATATATGGGTGCAGTAAGAGCAAGAAGCATATTTTCTTCTCCGTCAACACTTCCCCACAATTCAGCCGAATACCAGCTGTTTTTTTCTGTTTTAAGTGATATATCACTTGTGAGAGGATATTCCGTTTCTCCCGAGCCTGATACTATCAGGATTTTTTCGGGTGTTATCCGTCTGCCCCCGTCAATTTTTTCATGCCTTTTCAGGTCAACCGTAAAATGCAGAGTGTGGTCTCCGCTTTCAATTGTGTCACCGACAGTGTCTCCCCTTTCGGTTTCAAAAAAGAACAAGGGACCTGCCGAAACAACGGTTCTGCCATTTTCAATTGCATTTTTCATTGCCGTATCAGAAAATTCCTCGTCACACAAAAGGTAGGTGCAAGCGGAAATGAAGGTGTTTGCCCTTGTTCTGTGCCAATCCCTGCCCATTGTGGGAGCAATTCTGTTGCCCTCAGACAAAAGTGAATGCCACAGTCTTCTTGCTTTTTTATTTGCAGTGTTAAGAAAAGCCGAGCCTTCGCTGAATATTTCCATATAGTCAATATTGTCCCAATTTTTCACCTCAAAATCCCAATGACCTCCGGTGCAGATGGGTGTTCCGAGCTGAAAAGGGTGAGCCACACCTATCAAGCCGCCATGCTTTTTGACCTCAGCGGTTTTTTCATCAATATTTACGGGCACGGCATCACGCCAATCGACATAGGCCTTACTGCCGAGCACAAGCATATGTCCGTGATAGGTTGTCCATTCAATGCCCCTGAGCACCTTGGGAGAAGAAAACTGCTCCGTTTCATCCCAGCCCGATGTTGTGTTGTGGTCTGTCAGACAAATTCCGCAAAGCTCCCTTTCTTCCGCCGCTTTCATAAGCTCTTCCACAGTAAAGCCACCATCGGAATGAAGAGTATGACAGTGGAGCTCACAAGGATACCATTTTTTCATTTGAGCACTCCCCCTGCATGAACTCTTACTTTGCATTTCACTTCATCAGTAACAACAGCATGAACATTGAGCACCAGCTGCCACTGACCTTTTTCAATTTCACCCTTCAAAAAGCCTACCGATGCAAAATTCCGTCTTATCACATGATGCTGTTCACTATCCTGACGGTGTGCAGCACCTCTGTAGCCCGAAGGAGAATCAAGGGAAAGGGTGATAAGATTTTTCAGTGGCATAAATTTGCCGGAATCGGTATATTCCCCTATACTGTCACCCGCATCACGCAAAAGATTTTCCCTGATAAGCCTTTCTGCTTTTTCATTGTCTGCAAGTGTCTTGGGTGAATAGGAATAATCAATAACAAGCTCTGTGGCTTCTTCGCTTACAGTAAAGGGTAAAATTATATTTGTTTTTTCACTCACGGGAAAAACCGTAAATTCAGTGTCTATCAGTGTTTTCATTTCAATCCGACCATTTACCAATGTATTTTTCATATCTTTCACTGTATGCATCAACCAGCTTTTCGGCAACGGGATATGAGCATACAAGCGGATGCACCGTTAAAGCCTTGACAGCCTTTCTGCGGCTTTTTTCCATTATGGCTTCAACGGTCAGGTTTTCATAGTGCTTAACGGCACAGATAAGGTTCTTCTGCATTTCGGGTACATTTTCAATTTTGTGAGGATGAACACCGTTCGCATCAACAGTGCAGGTGATTTCACAAACATCATCATCAGCAAGAAAACCGAGTGCTCCCTCATTGGGAACAGACAGCACCATCTGCACACCTTTTCCCGTGTTTTTTGCTTTTATGTAATCAAGTGCCACTGCAGCATAGCTGCCGTTTTCCGGCTGTGCAATATACTCCTCAACCGTCGGCACAGGGAACTTTTCCGTTCTTGCTTTTCCGCTTTCGATTGAAAAATAGCTGTTTTCACGCATTGCATAATGACTCATAAAGCAATAAAATGCCTTGTCAAAGTCATTATCAATATCAATTGTTCTCATTTCGGAAAGCATATGCTCATTTATTTCGAGAATGGTCTCTCCCCTTGTTTTTTCGCTTGACAGAACAGAATTCACGGCTCTGTCACGGTAATGGAAGAAATAAAGATATTCATTCGGAATGAGATTATCGGAAAGAGGAAGAATTTCTTCACCAAAAAGGCGCATTTCTGTGTCAGTATAAAGCTTCGGGTGAGAAATAACCCTATCGGTGATATCCTTACCGTTCAACTTAAAATTTGTGAACCAGGAAAGATGATTAAGACCGAAGCACTCCATTGTAACTTCCTTTTCACCTAACATATCTCTTACCTGACGAAGAAATCCACTCGGTGCATCGCATACGCCGTAAACATTGCTGTAGCCCATTGTACGGAGTGCCTGAGTGACAAGTCCGCTGGGGTTCGTGAAGTTGAAAATGGGCGCATCGGGTTTTGATAGTCTTTTTGCTTTTTCACAGTAATCAATGAGAGTATGAATACTGCGAAGGCTCATTGCAAAGCCCCCTGCGCCTGTTGTTTCCTGACCTAAAACGCCTTCATTAAGGGCAGTTCTTTCGTCAAAAACTCTGCCTGAGTCTCCTTCTGCACGGATTGTTGTTATAACAAAATCCGCATCCTTAAGAGCCTCATCGGCATCTGTTGTGAGATAAAATGCAAGGTCAGGATTTATTTTATTTGCAATGACCTTTGCAATTTTGCCGTATATGTAAAGCTTTTCCTCATCAATATCCATAAATACCGTTTCGGTGATTCCCGTTTCCTTTGCACCGAGTGCAATTGATTTTGCAAGAAACGGCGAACGGACACCGCCACCGCCCAAAACTGCAAGCTTCATTTTTCTTTCACCTCATATATTCCAAAATTTGATTTCATTATTTTATCGCAAAGCTCCTTTGTGGGAAAGTCAAGAAAAAACCAACCCTGAGCTTCATTTTTTCTCAGCTCATATTCTGAGAAAAATGAGTTCATTTCACTTGCCGTTTCCACAAGTGTTTCACCTTTTTTACGGTGGCTTGTTGAAATGAAGTGAAGGGAAAATATGCCCGGTTCAGTCACACAGCCATCAAGAAAAGGCTTTGCACAATCGTGCCATTTTTTCCCGGGAGCAAGACTGTACCTGTCCTGAACAACTGCCGAAAGTAAAGCGTCCTTTGAATGGTGTCTGTCGCAAGAGAGTATAACCAATTCGGGAGTCGTTTTTCTTTTTCCGCTCTGATCCTTCCAATAAGAAAAATCAAGACCTGCATCCGTGCCTTTGAGAAAGCTGCGCCACACCTTGCACCTTCGCATGAGTACCATTTTTCCCCTGCAATCGGAAAGAGACGGATTTTCATTTTTCAGATACCATTCATCCTCGCTGCCCTTGATATATTTATTGTAAAAAGCAGGAAAAAATGAGCGTGACATTATTCCCCTGTCCTGCTTGACGCTGACAACTATTGTTTCCAAAGGATTTTCAATCAGAAATTCCCTGAAATCCTTAAGCACCTCACCGAAGGTAAGCTTGCTTTTTTTCTCTTTGTCGCTGAAGCAATCGGCAAGAGAATGGACAAGGTAAAATTCCTCACCGCTTCTGTTGAGTCTGATATCAAAAAGGCGGATTCCCATGCTGAGCTGTTCCTTCACCGTGAGAAGCTGACAGCGTGACATATTTTCCATTGAAACAAAGGCAGTGCAGCTATCATGGGTTCCCGCAAGGTTAATTTGTGACAATAATATGTCATCACCAAGCTGAGATAAAACCATAAGCTCACCGCCTTTTAATTGATAATCAGTATTTCATAAACAGGGAATCAGGTTAAGCTTCAACGGCTGAGATAGTTGTGCAGCCGGAATCAATAACACCGATATAGCTCTTGCCCGGGTTGACCCTGAGCTGTTTGCCTTTTGCGTTATAAACCTTGATGTTTGCACCCTCACTTTTCTTTTCCCATGTGATTTTCTGACTCTTGCCGTTTGAAATGTAGTAGCCTGTGCCACCTGTCCAGTCAATCTGCATAAGAATGGTGCCTTTATAGTTTGTTACTTCTGTTTCAAGAACAAAAACATTTGTGTAGCTGAGCTGTTCACCGCTTCTCTGGTCCATGTGAGCATTGCCCGAGTGCTGCTTTTTATATGTCTTTGTTTCCTTGTCATAAGTAAAGGTGCTGTAATAAGAATTTGAGAACTGCAGCTTTACTGTGTCGCAGGCTGTGTCACCCTTTGTGATTTTATTGTCTGTACGGAACTTGAAAATAGGTGTATCCTTCTTTTCAAGATAGTCACTTCTGATACCGTAGCTTTTGAGAATTTCGGGCATATTCTGACCCTTGAGATAGGCTGTATGCTCCGAGCTGTATTTACCGAGTCTTTCGGGGTCACGGGCAAAAACAGTGCTGTCAATAATCTGATTGCCGTCGATATAATCAATACCGATTCTTTTCAAGGTCGGAGTACCGATGGTTTCATTGCTTCCGAAGCAGAAATAAACCGCATCAAGGCCATGAGCAAAAATCGGGAAATAATAACGGCAGCTTCTTACAGAGCAGACCTCAGGAATTTTTGTGTAATCGGCATAAACTGCCATCATTCTTGTGATACCGCCCTCAACAAGCATTTCAAACATCAGGTCTGCATCACTTACACCATATTGAGGAAGAGCTCCCTTAAGGTTATTTATCATAACTGCAACAGGTCTTTTGCCTATAGCCTCCTCAGACAGATCATCTATACCCGTCAGACGATTCACTATAATTTCAGGCTCGGGAGCCTTTGTTGTGGTGACCTCCGTGGTAGTTTCGGGCTCGGTTGTTTCTTCTTCGCCCTTGCCACAGGCTGAAAACGAGAAAATCAGACTTAAAGCCAGAATGAGAAGCATAACCGTTCTGAAGATTTTTTTTGAGTTTTTCATAAAGTATCACATCCGCTGAGAATTTTTGAAGTAACCTGTTATAGTTTCTCCATTATGTTGCATTATAACACTATTTAAGGAATATTTCAACAAGATTTACTGCATTTTAGACAAAAAAAGACAGTTTTCGACTCTGTATTTTAGAAATTAAGAAAGAAATACTCTCAAAAAACAATAAAGTCCTGCCCGAAAGAGCAGAACTTTATTAAAGGGAGTTCAAAATGAAAAAACTTCAAATCAATTGATTATGAAAACAATGAAAGTATCCACGCAATTATTCTGTGGAAGAAGCTTTCAATTTTATCCTCGAAATCTTCAATGCCATTGCCGTCACCACGGTAATCGTTTTCGTGTTCTCTTTCCCTTTCGAGGATAACTCCGTCGGCAGCATTGATTTCATAATCATAATCAACATATCTGCCGTCATCGGCTTCAACAATAAAATCAACATTCCACTTGTTCACGCCGTCATCAATCTCATAACCAGCAGTGATGTGAATTACATCGGCAACGGTATATCCTGCATCGGAAAGTGCAATTCCTTTTGCCTCATCATCCGTAATACCGACGGCAATTGCCATGAATGAAAGCGAGCATAAAGCAATAACCGAAAGTGCGATTGCAAGTGTTTTTGTGAGAGTCTTTTTCATAATTTTTCCACCTTTCTTTAAGCTTGTTTTTTGTAAGTGTAAGCTTTGGTTTACAGCTATATAATACACTCTGAAGATTAAAGAACGATTAGAAAAAGACATCTTTTATTTATTCCCGTGATGATTCATCAGAAGGCACGGGCACTGCTTCCTTTTCGGGCACGACAGCTTCCGTGCAGATTTCATCAGTTCCGTTGAGGTCATTTCTGATGAGCCTGTATACTGTGGAAGCCACGGGTACACTGAGCATCATTCCCATAACACCGAACATACCGCCGCCGACGGTTACTGCCGCAAGCACCCAGATTCCGGGAAGACCGATTGAAGATCCGACAACCTTCGGATAAATAAGGTCGCCTTCAATTTGCTGAAGCAGAATGATAAAAATGAGAAAAATAAGTGCCTTCACCGGTGATTCCATGAGAATGAGGAAAGCACCGATTGCACCGCCAATGAGAGCACCGACAACGGGAATGAAAGCCGTTACGGCAGTTACGGCACCAATCATTGCAGCATAGGGCAGACGAAGAATGAACATACCCACTGTGCAAAGCAAGCCGAGAATTACTGCCTCAGTACACTGTGCAACAATGAATTTACGGAAGGAATCATTAGCCACCGACAAAACATAGGTAAATCTTTCGCTGAATCTGTCGGGAACATAATGCTTTATGACTCTTTTGAGCTGTGAGCCCAATTTATCCTTGCTCATAAGAAGATAAACGGCAAAGATAATGGCAAGGAAGGCTGTTGTGACACCCGATACCACAGTGGACACCGTTGAAACAACAACATCCATAACACTGCCGAGTCCTGAGCCGACTGTTTTCAGAATATCAGAAATTCTGGATTGCCAATCAATTGACGAAAGGGTGGCGATTATATCCTCGGGGACAAATTCAAATTCACTGAGCTTTTCAACAACAAGATTGAAAAAGTCGGGAACCTCAGCAACAAGCAGCTTCACACAGGAGGTGACCTGAGGCACAACAAGAGCAATTACTAATGCCAGAATTGCAACAAGAGTGAGAATTGCAAGTGCAATGCAAACACCTCTGCGGCTTCTGACAACAGCTTTGCTTTTTGATGAGGGAAAATAATGTCGCTCATAAAAGCTCATCAGAATATTGAGAGGAAAAGCGATAACCGCACCGATAATAAGAGGTAATGCGGCTGCAAAAAGAGTTTTTATCAAATTCGCCGCATGAGACCAATAATGAATACACAAATAAAGAACAAAAATTGTGGCTGCAATTTTCACTAAGTTTCTGAGTTCAACTTTTTTCATTTTTATTCTCCTTTTCCTTATTTCGTACATATTTTTATAATACCAATATTTGGCAGAACAATCAATGATATTGCAAAAAAAATTCAAAAAACAGAGCTGTAAAAAAATACAAAACCACTTTGAACACCAAAAAATCAAAGAGTTAAATGCATAAAAACCATTGTAAAACGCTGAACTGCTTGATACAATGTTTTTTTGTTCTACAATTAACCCGACCGTGTCTCGCTCAAGCCGCTTGGGCTCTTACTTTTGTCAAGCGTGACAAAAGTAAGCAAAAGCACGCTGGCTGATTAAATTCCGCAAGAACTAAAAATACCGAGCAAGGCTTATTCTACCCTTTACTCGGTATTCTTTTCTGCTCACCGTGGATAAAGAAAAAAGAAAGTTTCTTATCGGTATTTTCAGATTGCTCCGTTCTGCTGTACCACGGCTCGGTTGCCGAACAGCTCTGATTAAAACAACGCCCAATAAAATGAGCCGCTTGGTTTAATTTGTTCCGTAAGGTCTGCTATTGTCTAATTTATTTGTCTGCCTTTCCACAGCCTGTAGTCCGACAGTCGCTCCCGCTACGGGCTGCTTTCTGAAAGAGAATTCCTCTTTACGTTGTTTTTTCTGATTTTTTAATGATTGTTTATTTTTTGCAGACTTCTTATTGTTTTATCTTTTTCCTGACTACTGACTACTGACTCCTGACTACTGACTACTGCCCCCTGACTTCTGCCCGCCTTCGTTTGTTGTTTCCGCAGCGGGGCAGTTTTTTATTTGGATAAACAAGAAATGTAATATATTTTGAAAAAGTAAATATAAAAAATACCATTCTGTTTATTAAAAACGGTAAGTGTTTTTGTCTACATATAGATAAAAGAGAAAGAAAATCTCAAGAGACACAACATATAGTGTAAATTTCGTTTAAGCCCACAAACACACCCGGGCAGGTGTACAAAAAGAGCGAGATATAGTGCAAAATAGCTAAAAAAGTTTGTAAAAAACTGTTGACAAAGCTGAGAAGAGATGATAATATAGACAGGCTCTCAAGCGAAATAGCAAAGAGAGCCCTGAAAACCCCGAGTCAAAAAAATTTGAAAAAAGTTTCAAAAAAGTATTGACAAGGAAGCGAGTATGTGATATACTCTTTGAGCTGTCTTCGAGAAGGCAACTTTGAAAGACAGCGAATTGGACCTTGAAAATTAAACAACGA
>JAFUQS010000020.1 GCA_017472225.1 Clostridia bacterium
GCCGTCGACCATAAAAGGAATGATATCCTGCAGGTACTCATAAATAGCATTTTCGCCCTCAGATTTGTTTAAAGCTTCATCCTCAGTAGCTTCATTGAACTTATACTTGAGCACATCATGAAGTTTATCCTGTGCCGATGCAATAAACATCCTTCTTCTGTTCCATCTCTCTGCATCGGGACAATCACACTTTGATGTACCGTTGTCAAGTCGCACACATTCAGGTGCATTCTCATCATTCGGCACAAATGCCTGACCGCAAAAGCGGCATATATCCATTTTTTCCATTACTCATTTACCTCCGCTTTGATTAAATATATTGATTTGTTCGCCTTTTCTGCTGCCAGCTTACATTTATCCGGTGTGTTCAGGCAGTGGTTTTTGCATTTCTTCTTATGCTTGCAGAAAGCACAACAATGATTGCCGTGCATATGGTCGCAGTTGAATTGAATGCACATTGTTTTGGTTTGATTAAACATCATTTCACCACCTTTCAGAGCTTTTCATACTCGTCAAGGTGCTGACTGTAATATCGACTCATATTTTCACTGAGCCTTTTACGCCATGATGCAAAAACATCCTTTTTTTCCTCTTGCGTAATCGAGTAAAAGTCTACTGATTCGCCGTTTTCCTTATCAAGAAAGCTTTTTACCGTATATTCTGTTTTTGCCATAAAAAAATCACCTCGGTTTATGTATATGTGTGTCGCTTTGGTCGGTTTACTTCTTGGTCGGGTTTGATTGTTAGCTGTAGAACAAGAACCTTTATTTTTCGGAACTATCGGGCAGTTCTTTTACAGTGAAATCTTTAAGTTCAATATCCAAAGCAGTTGTTCTGTGTATAATTGTTACTTTTGGAAGCTCTGCGGCACGGATTTTAATATCAACACCTGTTACAGTGCTCGATATATCCTGTCCATTATGTATGACTTTGCCGATTGTGCCATCTGTTGTGATTTGTATGAGGTTTTTGGCCAATTATCCCCACCCCCCTTTTTTCGTGTTTTGTTTCGTTTTCGACACATTTTAGGTTAAAAAAATTTCATCTTGGCTTCTCTTGAAAAGTTGAGCTATAGCAAGAGCCTCGGCTGGTGTAAAATCTGAATACCCATTAACCTTATCCTTGTATGTTCTCTTTGTAACTCCGAGAAAATTTGCCATAAAATCATCTGTAAACTTTTCTAACATCTGATATGCTATAAGGGCATAGTATTTCGGATGCTTTTTTTCTCTTTTTTGCTTTGACATAGTATCACCTCTCTTTTTGTGTCGTTATCGACACATTCATATTAACACTCTTTTGTTTTGTTGTCAACACTTTTTTGCGTTTTTTTCAAAAAAATGTTGCTTTTCCGAAACACTTATGCTATTATCATATTGAGGTGAACACAATGATTGGTGAAAAAATCAGAAAACTAAGAAAAGAAAATCATTGGCGGCAAGACCAATTAGCCGATATTTTAAACAGAGAATTCGGGCTAAAAACCGACAGAGTTATGATAAGCAAGTGGGAAACGGGATATCAAGTCCCCGTTTTGTATACCATTTCCTGTCTTGCAAAAATTTTCAATGTGTCTATTGATTACCTTAATGGTGATGGTGTAGCTAAAATCAATAGTAAAGGTGTTTCTGTCCCTGTCCTTGGTTATGTTCGTGCCGGTATTCCTATTGAAGCCGTTGAAGATATACTCGACTATGAAGAAATATCACAGGAAATGGCATCCCAAGGCGAATACTTTGCTCTTTCTGTTAAAGGCGACAGTATGGAGCCCAGAATTACAGAAGGTGATGTTGTAATTGTCAGAAAACAAAGCATTGTTGAAAATGGTGAACTCGCTGTTGTTTTAGTTAACGGCAACGATGCAAATGTTAAGAAATTCTATATGAATGAAAACGGAGTTACTCTTATTTCAACCAATCCTTCGTATGACCCATTCTATTACACAAAGGAGCAAGTAGAGAGTCTGCCTGTTCAAGTAATAGGAAAAGTTGTTGAGTTAAGAGCAAAATTTTAAAAAAATTTTGTTACTTTTTCGTTTTTTCGACACTACATAAATAAAGGTAGTATTCATCTTACCACCTAAATAAAAAATAAAGGAGACATGAAAAATGAAATTCTGTCAAAAATGTGGAGCACAAAACAACGACATTGCAGGTTTTTGCAGTAAATGCGGCGAGGCTTTTCAATCACCTGTTGCTCCCCAGCAACCTGTTCAACCGATTCAACCTGTACAACCAATTCAGGCAGCACCCGAAAAGCCTAAGAAAAAGAAAAAAGGCTGTCTCATTGCTATAATTGTGGCTCTTGTTTTTCTTATCGGAGCGTTTGTTTTGATGATTAGCGGAGATTCTTCTACAATGATCACTCTTGACGAAAACGGAGATGTTTATCAGAACGGTCAAGTCATACCTCAGCAGGATTTTAAAAACTCATGCACATCAATCGCATACGATGACCTTGCAAGAAATCCTGAAAATTATAAAGGTCAGAACTTCGTTTTCACAGGAGAAGTCCTTCAATGTGAACTTAGCTACGACACAACATATTTTGCAAGAGTAAATGTTACTGTTGATGAATACGGATATTACGAAGACACGATTTATGTTACTTTTGAAATTCCTGAAGGTGCTGATAAAATACTTGAAGAAGATATCATCAAGATTTACGGAGTTTGTCAGGGCACAGAATCATACACATCAATCTTAGGTGAACAAATCACCATTCCGTCAGTGCAGGCTGCTTATGTTGAACTTGTAAAATAAAAAAAAATAAAGCCCCCTTTCGGGAGCTCCGTTCCCTACCCACCGACCAAAGCGATAGGGAACACACAATCCACTTACACACTTAACCGAGGTGATGTAGTAGCTTTGCTATGCTATTATATCACTTTTCTGAATAAAAATCAAGTAAGGTGATAGAATGAAAATTGCAGCTTGTTATATTAGAGTTTCAACTGATGACCAGGCGGAATACTCGCCTCAGAGTCAGCTCAAAGAAATAAGAAAATATGCCGAATTGCACGGTTATTATATTCCTGATGAATATATCTTCACCGATGAAGGTATTTCCGGCAGAAGTGCAGCAAAGCGCCCTCAGTTCCAAAAACTGATTGTTACTGCTAAGAAGAAGCCTAAGCCTTTTGATGCGGTACTGCTGTGGAAATTCAGCCGTTTTGCACGAAACCGCACCGATGCAATTGTTTACAAAAATCTTTTAAGAAATGAGTGCGGCATTGATGTTATATCCATAAGCGAAAACCTCGGTGAGGACCGAGGTACAGCTCTCATTCTCGAATCTATGTTCGAGGCTATGGATGAATACTATTCCATTAACCTTTCAGCCGAAGTTAAACGCTCAATGAAAATGCTTGCCGAAAACGGTGCTGCTTTGGGACCTGCTCCCTTCGGGTATAAAAACGAAAGTAAGCAATATGTTATTGATGAAGTAACAGCTCCCATAATAAAAATGATTTTTAATCTTTACGAAAACGGTACCGGAGTCAGGACAATAGCCCGTAAGCTGTCCGATATGGGAGTAAAGACAAAAAGAGGAAATCCGCCTGACAACAGATTTGTTGAGTATATTTTAAGAAATCCTTTTTATAAAGGGCAAATCCGTTGGTCTGATAACAGAGCCAATAACAAAAACAGGTATAAAAACAATTCTGAAGGCACCGCAGTATATGAAGGTAAGCATGAAAGAATAATAACCGAGGAACAATTCGATCATGTGCAGGAGATTATTAAGGAGAAAAACAGAATGTATCAAAAATATCAAAGAAAAGAATCAGCAAGAGTTTTTATGCTTAAAGGATTAGTGAGATGTAATACCTGTGGTTCTACTCTTACAATGGCAAGTACCGCCACCCCATCTTTGCAGTGTCACAGCTACAACCGAGGAGCCTGCAACACCTCACATTCGATATCGCTGAAAAAGTTAAATGATATCATTATATCAGAGCTGAAAAACTGTACCGAAAACTTAAGTTTTGAAATCACACCCATAGAACCGAAAGACACTAATACTTCCGATGCAGCCTTCAAAATGATTGAATTTGAGAAAAAGAAGCTTCTTAAAATAAAAGAAGCCTACGAACAAGGTGTAGACTCTCTTGAAGAGTATAAGGAAAACAAGCTCCGCATCACTCAGCGTATTAAAGAGCTTGAGTCAGATATAAAGCCTGCTGTAATACCTATAAGTAAAAAAGACTACGCAAAAAAGATTGAAGAAGTTGTAAGAATCATTGAAAATCCAACATCTTCAGAGCAGGCAAGAAATGAAGCTCTCAGAACCATCATTTCAAAGATTGTTTTCGTCAAGCCCGGCAACGAAATCCACATCCATTTTTACTTCTAATTTTTTTGAGTAAATTTCATATCTATTTTCAATACGCTCCCCCGTATTGCGTAATTATGATTTTTGCCGCCTGAGGGTTCGGATTTTTGATATTTATCGGATACTGCAAAAGCTTTTCATATTGAAACATCAGCAATCACTCCCGTTTACCCAAGGAAAGGGTACTGTTGTCCATGTGCAGTTCTCGTCATCCTTTGATGTGATCGCTCCGAAGCGACATTCATATTCACTGAGAAGAGCCATGTATTTTTCTTTGTATTCCCTCATCATCTGTTTCGCTTCACAATCCTCCGGGTGGGTCACAATGTATAAATGTAAATCCCAGACGGCAAATTTTGCAGCCATAAGTCTGTGTTTAAGATTTTTTGTGTTTATCATTTGCAGCACCCCATCATAAAGGGCTTGTCAAGGCAAGGGAACAGTGTGCCGGCGGAAAGAGCCTTTTCACATGAATAGGTCTCTCCACGTTGCTGAAACGGTACATAAGCCATTGCAAGGGCTGTGCATTCGGGAAAAGGCATCCTTTCCGTTTCATCACAGGCACAGCATGACAGACAATTGTCATCACGGCTGTTTGTTTGTCTCATTCTGCTTTGCTGCGGATAACCACGATAATTATTGTTATTCAATGGTATCTCCCCTTAATCTTTTTTAACAGCTCGGATTATTCCATAACTGTTCAATAACATCATATTCATTTTCCGACTTGTTGTGACAAAAGAAGAAGCAGCAGACCTTTCGGTCTGCTGCAAAAAATGATGTGATATATCTGATTTTATACTTGTGCAAGGGCTTTGATTTCTTCTGCCTTGTCTGTCTTTTCCCACTGAACATCAAGGTCCTCTCTGCCCACATGACCGTAGGCTGCAAGCTGACGGTAAATGGGAGCTCTGAGCTTTAATGTATCAATAATGGCAGCAGGACGAAGGTCGAATACCTTATTTACAATTTCGGAAATCTTATCGTCTGCAATTTTGCCTGTGCCAAACGTTTCAACCATTACTGATACAGGCTTTGCAACACCGATTGCATAAGCAAGCTGAACCTCACATTTAGAGGCAAGGCCCGCAGCTACAATGTTCTTTGCAACATATCTTGCAGCATAAGCGGCACTTCTGTCAACCTTTGTCGGGTCCTTACCTGAGAATGCACCGCCGCCGTGACGTGAATATCCGCCGTAGGTGTCAACAATAATCTTTCTGCCGGTAAGTCCGCTGTCACCCTGAGGACCACCTGTTACGAAACGGCCTGTGGGGTTAACATAAATCCTTGTGCTTTCTGTCATAAGCTCTGAAGGGATAATGGGCTTGATAACAAGCTCTGTGATATCCTCACGGATTTTTGAAAGCTCAACATCAGCACTGTGCTGTGATGACACAACAACTGCAGTCACGCTTTCAGGCTTTCCGTTTTCGTCATATTCAACGGTAACCTGGCTTTTACCGTCTGCACGAAGATAATCAAGTGTACCGTCCTTTCTCACCTTGGTGAGCTGCTTTGCAAGCTTATGTGCAAGTGATATGGGAAGGGGCATAAGCTCCTCGGTTTCATCACAGGCATAACCGAACATCATACCCTGGTCACCTGCGCCGTGAAGGTTGTAAGCATCCTCCTCACCGTCTTTGAGCTCAAGTGATTTGTCAACACCCATTGCAATGTCCGGTGACTGCTCATCAAGAGCCACGAGAACTGCACAGGTATTGCCGTCAAAGCCCTTTGCTCCGTCATCATAACCTATTTCATTGATAACACGTCTTGCAATTTTTGCAACATCCGGCTTATAGGTTGAGCTGATTTCACCCATAACGAGAACCTGACCCGTTGTAACTGTTGTTTCACAGGCAACTCTTGCCATGGGGTCATGAGCATAAATATCGTCCAGAACTGCATCTGAAATCTGGTCACAGATTTTATCGGGATGTCCTTCTGTTACTGATTCTGATGTGAAAAGATGTCTTGCCATTTTAAATTACTCCTTTGATTTGATACATATTGAACACAAAATTAAGGTCTGTCGGGAAAAAGAAAATCCCGTTCCCCGGATTCTGCATAAAAAAAGCGGCCGTAATACGACCGCCAAAAACCTCATCTTCCGGTCATACCGCAGGATTTAGCACCTTGCAAACGCAGGTTGCCGAGCTTCAACGGGCCTGTTCCCTCAGCTACTCTTAATAAGGAAATATTCAATTTACCGATATAGTATATCAGCACAGAGCCTTCAAGTCAATAGTTTTTTTGAAACTTCACGGAATTTAAGAAAAGTTAACGGATATACCTTCTGAGCCTTTCCAGAAGAACTCTGATAAGAGGAACTGACACAACTGAGAGCATAACACCCTTGATTAAATTGGTGAGCGTTGCCGCACCGATTGCCGCCCACAGTGTTGTGGAATCAAGGTCGATTTTGAGAAAGAATTTGAAGAAAAGCGGTGTTACAAGATAATTCGCACCAACACCCACAACAAGGATTGAAAGAAGTCCCGCAGCCGATGCAAGAAGTATACCCTTTGTGCTTTTCATTTTTCTGTAAACGAGAGCAAAGGGAACAATATATGCACAGCCCACAATGAAGTTCATAAGATTGCCGAAGCCCATCTGTGTTCCGACACCCTTGAAGATGAGCTCAAGCAGATTTTTGATGAATTCAATTACCACGCCTGTCCACGGTCCATAGGCAACACAAGCAAAAAGTGCGGGAATGTCACTCAGGTCAAGCTTAAGATGTGAAATTGCCGGAACGAGTGGCGGAAGCTCATACAAAAACAAAACGAAGCTGACAGCAGAAAGCATTGCCGTCACAACAAGCTTCTGAAGGTTGTTTTTTGTTTTCTTTTTCATAAATATCATTCTCCTTCAGTTTAATATCTCCAAGGTCACCACAGTCCCTACACAAGAAAAAGCCTGCGGAAATAACTCCACAGGCTGAAAAAATACTGAATATAACGGTATCTTTCTTCTTTCATCCGGACTTGAACGGAAAAACCGTCTTACCGTCGGCTTCGGAATTACACCGAATCTGCGTTGACCTCAGTCAAGCTCGTGGGCTGTTACCACCGGTGAGGAATTGCACCTCGCCCTGAAGATATTTTGTAAAATTATAATAACACTGCTGCAATGGTTTGTCAATATACAGAAATAAATTTATACTCTTGACTCGATTACAGTGAGATTACCCAGAATTTCAAACTCACCGAAGCCTGCCGGCACAAAGAGGCTTTCGCCCTTATAGAGTGTGACACAGCTGTCGCCATGCATGACAACACCATTGCCGTCAAGACAGACAAGAGATACAAATGAGGTTTCGTCAGCCCTGAGTGTGGCTTTTTCCTCTATTTCAAGGCGTTTCACCGTGAAAAGTTCGCATTTTGTGAGAAGTGTTTCAGCATAAGCTCCATGCTCAAGCCTTTCGCCCATGGGAGCACCTGAGCAGTCAATTGCCTTTGTGCTTGTGACATCAACCGCCTTATCAATATGAAGCTCTCTCGGTTTACCGTTCTGCAGTCTGCCGTAGTCATATACACGGTAGGTTGTGTTAGAATTCTGCTGAACCTCCGCAAGAAGAATACCCTTGCAGATTGCGTGAAGTGTACCCGCCTCAATAAAGTATATGTCACCCTTTTTAACCTTGACACGGTTAACATAATCAAGAAGCGTATTTTCTTCTATACTTTTTCTGAATTCTTCTTTGGTGATATCCTTTTTAAAGCCGTAAATAATTTCGGCATCATCGTCACAGTCAACAATATACCATGCTTCGGTTTTTCCGTATTCGCCCTCAACACGCAAAGCATATTCATCATCGGGGTGAACCTGAACCGAAAGGTTATCCTTTGCATCTATGAGCTTTATAAGAATGGGGAAATCCTCAAATTTTTCACAGTTGGTACCAAGGTAACCCTTGCCCTCGTTACGGAGAACATCGGAAAGTGTTCTGCCCTGAAATTCGCCGTTTTCAACAATGCTTTCGCCTGCACTGTGACATGAAAGCACCCACGCTTCAGCTTGCTTATCGGTGAAGGTCACCATGTCAAACTCCTTTGAAAGTCTTGTGCCTCCCCAGATATAATCCTTGATTGCGGGTGTAAGCTTGAGAATTTTCATAAATTTTTTCACTCCTAATATTCTTAATCGCCTTTTGACGGAATATCCTTTAATACAGTTATTCAGAAAAGGTGTTGTTTATGGATTCAGCCAATATTTTTATTATTGCAGTTTGTGTTGTTGCCGCCATTATCGTGCTTTGGATTTTCAAGAAAAGTGAGCACTTTTATAAAAGTCTTTTCCTTTCCGCAGTTTCGGGTGTGGGCGGTCTTTTCTTTGTGAACATAATTTCAGCTTTAACGGGTGTCAGCCTTGCAGTGAACCCCTTCACCATCGGCTTTTCCGCCTTATCCGGGCTTTCGGGGGTTATTGCTCTTTTGGTCTGCAACCTTTTAGCCCTGTAGGGTTCGGATAATTCCGTCGGCAATCGCCTTGCCGAGAAGCTTCTGATTGTTTGTATCAATCAGCTTATAACATTCCTCATCATTGGTCACATATCCGATTTCGATAAGCACCGAGGGACAATCCTCAATTCTTGTCACACCGAAGGGATAATTCTGCACTGCGTCTGCAAGCTCATTATATAATTCCTGTCTGCCGTAATAGAAATTATTCCTGTGAACAGACAGAAGTTCATTATAAATGTTTGTGGCAAGTGAGAAGGAAAAGGGCTTGAAATAATAGGTTGACGTACCCTTGCTTTCGGGATTTTCCGAGCCGTTGGAATGAACGCTGACAAAAAGGTCCGGCTTAACACTTCTTGTGACAGCCTTTCTTTCTTCAAGAAGCATTTTTTCGTCACCGTACCTTGTAAGATATACGGTAACGCCCTGCTTTTGCAGCTCTTCCATTGCCGCATAAGTCACAAGAAGGTTGACATCACATTCTCTCACCTGATCGTTGAGTCCCGCCGCACCGGGATCACTGCCGCCGTGACCTGCATCAAGAATAACAACTGCTCCGTAAGCACCCACAGGCTTACGGTTGATTGTTATAACCGTGTTGCCGTTGGCATCATATTCAAGACTGCTTCCGTAATATCCGCCCTGAGCCTTTAGCGGCATGATAAGCTTTGCAATTTTATTTTCTTCATCAACGCTCCAATAAGCAGAGGATACCACATCCGAGCCGCTTGTGTCAATTGTGCCGTAGGCAGAATCGGTATAATGGAAGGTAAATTCGATAAGCGAGGCTGTGAAGGAGGTTACATTGTAATTTTTTCTGTAGCCGTGATAATATTCCTGAGGTGTATAATTCAGGTCATATGGCACTTTCCAGGCTGAGGAAAGTGTTATTTTTAATTCTCCTCCGTCGCAGACGCTTGAAAGCACACTCAGGCTGTTGTTACCCATATCGGTTTTCTGAATAATCTGAACAGCTTCACGCTTAATTTTTCTGCCCGACTGCAGATTATAATAATATTCGGTTTCATCCTCATCAACATTATAGCCGCTGCTTTCCCCCGTAACATAATCCATCGTGCCGGCAGCAAGGGGTGTGTAGTAAGGCACAAGGTCATCATGGTCTGCAATCGGCTTTGTGTCGGCATAAGCGGCAGTTACAACACACATCTGGTTCCCCGTATAGGGTGTATACTCATAAACAGTTGTGGGGGTGTATACCCTTGTTGTTGTGAGCCTTTCGGTTATTCTGAAGGCATCATCGGTGATTTCGGGAAGATAGTTTCCGATGTCAAATTTTGTGGTTTCTCCGTCCTGAGCAGTCGGGAGAAGCTGACTTGTCTGCTCTGCAGTCATTTCCTGTCCGGACACAATCTTCGGTCCTGCGAGCTGAAAGGTTTTGCCTTCATGGGAAGCAATAACGGTAATTCTGCCAAGGGAATCCACCTCAAGCTTACTTTCAGGCATTGTTATTTCCGCCTGAAAAGCAGTGTAGCCCTCAGCGCCCTCATCACTTTTTGCAGAGATTTTTTGTGTTCCGAGCTTAACTGTAATTTCAGCCTCACTTTTTGCAATTATTGTGACGGTGATTTTTTCCTTCGGCTGAGCCTCAATTATATCAGATGGCATAATATATCTGACTATATCCTCAGAAATTACACCGACCGTTTCTTCCTCGGGATTATTCAGACCATAGTAATGATATCCCACCAATGCGGCAAGGGATACTATAATCAGAACAGATATTATAATTATAATTCGTCTTATTTTTTTCATCGTCTTCAGTTACAGCCTTCCTGTACGGATTGTTTTTGCTAATTATAGCACACTTTTCAGATTATTTACCTCTTCCGACAAAAAACTTTCAGAAAAGTTAATAAATGAGGCACTGTAAAGTGAAAAACCGTGAAGATTTTTCTGTCTGATGTATTCAACCTGCCTTTTGATAATGTCGGAATGCTCAAGCCATTCGTTTTTTCCGCCATCACCTGCATAAGCATCTTCTGTGCCGCATTTGTAAAGAGCAAGACCGATTACGAGCCTTGTTGAGCTGTTTTCCGTCAGAAGTGCCCAACGGTCAACGGTTTTCTCAAAGGGCATGGCTTCATTTTCAAAGCCGAAGTAAATCTGAGGAATTATCATATCACAGTAGCCGCCCACGGAGCACCAGAGAGAAACATCGGCATATAGAGTATTATAGTTTTTATCGATATCTCCCGATGGGCTGACGGAGAAAATTTTGTCGCTGCCGTAATTTTTAACGGCGGCATAAATTCCGCTTACAAGACTGTTGACATTCTCACGCCTGAAATCATAAAGTGACAGCTTTCCGCCATCTGAAATATAGCTTTCGTATTCTGCCTTATCGAAATTCCCGCATCCTTCGGGGTAAAAATAATCGTCAATATGTATTCCTCTGACATCGGGATATCTGCTGAGAATTTCACGCACACCGTCAATAATAAGAGTCCTCACCTCATCCGAAGCAGGATTCAGATAATTTTTTCCGTTCACCTTCACCGGATTGATTTTTTCGTCTTCAAGCAAGGTCTTCAGTCTGCACACGGGTAAGCTTTCCGTATCATCTTCAGAAAAGGCACGGTACGGATTTATCCATGCATGGATATTCATGCCGTACTGTTCTCCGAAGCCGAGAGCCATTTCAAGAACATCAAAGGGAAGCTCCTTTTCTTCGCCGCAAATATATTCTGCAGGCGGAAAAAGCCCGGATACATATGCCGCATCGCCTGCAGCACGGACATGAAGGAACACATCGGTAACAGACACTGCCTTCATATTTTCAAAAAGACCCCTCATATATTCACGGTATTCTTCCTCACTTCTGCCCGAACGGTTCAATTCAAAATATGAAATCCATGCGCCCTTGAAAAGGCTCTCACTTTCCTGAATATCACCCGCCGTTGTTACGGCTTGTGTTTCAGCAGACGGACTTTCCGCCGATGGCATGCAGCAGCCCGTGAAGGCAAAAAGAATTATAAAAAACGGAATAATGACTTTTCTTAACATCCGAACTCCCTTTCCGCACTTGACAACAAGGCAAAAACAAACTAAAATAAATCTATCAGACATCTCAAAAGAGAGGATATGAATAAAATGGCAATTAAAACAATAAATAAAGCACTTGCAAAGGACGAAGGCTTCTGTGAGCCCGTTGATTGTCCGCAATGCGGCAAAAATGTGGCAATGCGCCTTTTTGAGCTTGTTGATAAATCAGCCGTTGCAGTGATTTCAAAGGATGATAAGGACCTTGCCGTTGCCGTATGCCCAAGCTGTGCAAGTGTTTTTTCCGTGAATAAAAATTACCTTAAGGAAAAGCAGTCAGGAACCTTTGTTTTCATGACAAAGGAGGATCTGAAGCTTATGGTGAAGGGCAAATGACACCTGTTCACCTTCTCATCCTTTGCTATTTTGCGGGCATTTCACTTATAACCGCAATGGTTACGCTTATTGATAAATACAAAGCCAAAAAAGGCAGATGGAGAGTTCCCGAATCCACACTTTTCATTCTTGCAATTCTCGGCGGCAGTGTGGCTGAATACGGTGTTATGAGGCTTATCCGTCACAAGACCCTTCATAAAAAATTCATGATAGGTCTGCCGGTTATCATCATTCTGCAGCTTGCACTGATATTCTTCATTTTAACACAGCTTAATTAACAATTAAAGGCTCATTCCGTTAAAAACAATCGGATGAGCCTTATTTTTTTATACACAGGGAATCAGAAGCATTCCTTCTTCCTTCACACATTCGCCCTCAATTCCGTTTTCACCTGTGATCGCTTCACAGGTTGTGCCGTATTTTTTTGCAATATCCCATACCCTTTCGCCCTCGGAGCAGAAATAAAGAGTGAGTGCAGGTCTTTGCTTTTTTTCGCTTTGGCTCCGGCTCTCCGATGCATCTGTGACGATACGGTAGGAATTGACACTGCATATTCTGACGGCTACGGCAACCTCCAGCCTGATTTCAGCCTTGCCCTTCTGAAGAAAAGTACATTCTAACTTTTTAACCAATGCTTCAAAATCACATTCCACACTTTCATATTTGCCGTTGAGACTGACCTCACTGAAAAATTCAAGCTCCCTTTCCATATAAGACGGAGCATCCTTTTCATCAAGATAAAGAACACACGCCGTAACTGTGCATTTTCCCTTTGCCTTGTCCGATTCACCGTTCATCTGAGTTTTCACATCGCTTATCCACACATCACAGATTTCCTTTGCACCGTTCACATCAAGGCTTTCCTTGACCGTTTCCGTTTTTTCAAGGCTGTTCACGGGGCAAAGTATATCCGTCAGGGTATATTCGGCATCAATTTCGCCCTCGGTGCAGTAGCAATCCTGAATAAGCTCATATTCCTTCACGGTGCTGCAGGAAACCCCGGCAGTGATTCTTAAAGCAAATTCAACAAGCCTTCCCGAATCATCCGAATCGTTTTTTACATTGACAATGAGCTGTGAAGGATTGCACCTGACACTGCATTCCATATCTTCACCGATGCCCTCAACATCAATAATCTGACTCAACGGCATACTGTGTCTGAATTCTTCAAGCTTGTTTTCACTCTCCTGAGGACAATAAACAATTTCGGTTATACATTCGCCCTTGATGAGCAATTTACCTGAAACTGCCTTTTTACTTTCAATAACAACATAGGAATTCTGCCTTAGCACCCGTGCAATTGAAGGCTTTTCCTTGGGGAGTGCAACCGTTTCACCCATATCAAAGGTTTTTTCACTCATGCAAACAAGGTTTTCTGCCTTAACCTTCCGGGTTCTTGTCTGAACAGAAGCATTTAAAATTTCACACGGCAGCTCCTTTTCCTTAATCTGAAAAGCAGTGAATTCCACACTGACTGCACCACCGACGGTAATCTTACGCTGACTTGCGGCACGGCAATTTACATAGCTTACATTCGCCCTTGCCGTGAGCACCATATCATCTGTTATGCTTTTCATCTGTGAGCCGACAGCAAGGTCAAGGCTTTTTTCATAGCAATCAAGCTTATCACCTTCACCAAGATATATAACACGGATAAGCACAGTGCCCCTTGCACTCACTCTGTCACCTGTTCTTCCCACAGAATGAATTCCGGGAGTAATTGTGCATTTCAGTATTCTTTTGATTTCGGCGCAGTAATCAGGCAGATTTATCTGTGCTTCCAGGCTTTGCTCCGCTTTTGTTTTTTCTGCACATTCCTTCACCCGAAGCTTTTCTTTCTTCATTTCGAAATTCATTGTGTACATCTCCTTTTTAGGCTTTTGGTTATATATATTCGCAGAAAAAAAGATATATGACAAAACACAAATTGGCTTTTTTCTATTTACTGTCGGGATTATTTCTGTTATAATGTGTCAGACATTTGCCATGGAGGAAACCGAGATGTTAAATTTAATCAGAAGAAACACACCGTATATTGCAGACGCTTTCACACTTGCCTTAACAAAAAAAATAAACGGCAAGAGCTATTATGAAGTAAGTGAGCAAAACGGAAAAATACATATTGAGGGCGACTGTAAAATCAGCCTTGCAATGGGATACTATGCTTATCTTAAAAAATACTGCAGGGTGAATTTTGCCCATTGCGGCAACAAAGACTTCACTGTCAGGTCTGCTCCCCTTCCTGATGAAAAAATGTCAAAAATCATTGACCAGGATAAAAGAGCTTATTTCAACTATTGTACCTTCGGCTATTCCATGCGCTCATGGCAATGGGAAGAATGGGAAAAGGAAATTGATTTCATGGCAATGAACGGCATAAATATGCCACTCACCGTTGTTGGCTATGAGGCTGTTATGTTCTATACGCTTTGTGACTTCGGCTTTTCCGAAAAAGAAGCACTTGCCTTCATCGCAGGTCCCTCTTATTACCCCTGGCAGATGATGACTAACCTTGACACCTTCATGCATATCCCCGACAAGAAATTTATTGACAAACGCCTTGAGCTTGGGAAAAAAATTCTTCAAAGGGAGCTTGAGCTCGGCATGACACCCATTCAGCAGGGCTTTGCAGGTCACATTCCCGAAAAGCTGAAGGAAAAATTTTCACTTTCCTCAGAATTGCAATATCTTCCCACATGGTGCGGTTTCCCCGGTACCTGTCAGCTTGACCCGTTGGATAAAAACTTCACCTTGTTCGGAACTGCACTTTTAGAAAAACAAAAAGAGCTTTTTGGCTCGTATCACTATTATGCCTGTGACCCCTTCCACGAAAATGAGCCACCGGTTGAGGGCGACAAGTATCTTTCCGATGTCGGCAGAACAATTTCAAAAATGTACACCGACTTTGATCCCGACTCGGTATGGGTTATGCAGGGTTGGAGCCTTCGTGAGCAGATTGTGAAGGCCGTTGAAAAGGACAAGCTTCTTATTCTTGACCTTGACGGCAGTAAAAATCCGAAAATGAACGGCTTCTGGGGTTACAGCTTTATCTGCGGAACACTTCACAACTTTGGCGACAGGAACTCACTGCACGGCTCTGTGAAGCTTCTTGCCGAAAATCAGTACAGCATTGCCAAAAAGAAGTATCCCAACTGTGAGGGTACGGGACTTTTTATGGAGGGCTTTTTTCAGAACCCCCTTTATTACGACCTTGCCTTTACTGTTATAACTGAAAAGGAAGCAATTGACCTTGAGCTTTGGCTTTCGGATTATGCCGAAAGACGCTACGGAAGCGATGAGAAGTGCCTGAAAAATGCAGTAAAGCTTCTCAGGGACAGTTGTTACCGTGAGGAGTGTACCGGACGAGAAACAAGCTCAATCATTTGTGCAAGACCCTCTACGACTCATTATCACACCGCACCCAACGACCATGTTGAGCTGAGATATGACAATGAAAAGCTTCTTGAGGCAGTGAAAGAGCTTCTTAAATCCGAAAAAGCAGATAAAGACGGTTATTATTTTGACCTTTGCGATATTTTAAGGCAATACATGAGCAACAGCGCAAAGGAAGTCTATTTTGAAATAACGGACAGCTTCAAAAAGAAGGATGAGACCTCGTTCAAGGAAAAAACAGGCAGGTTCCTTGAAATTCTTGAACAGGCAGACCGACTTTTATCCACAAGACCCGAGCTTACCTTTGACAGCCATATTGATGAGGCAATCAGAAACGCCTGTTGCGAAGAACACAAGGATATTTTCAGAAAAAATGAGATCACTCTCATGACAATCTGGGGACCCTTTGAAAACAATGAGCTTTTCGACTATGCATGGAAGGAATGGGCAGGACTTATAAAGCATTACTATATGCCCCGATGGGAAATGTTCTTCAATGAGCTGTGGGAAAGCTTTGATACCGACGGCTGCCACATTTCCGACACACCCTTCAATCACAACGAAAGAAACGACTATGAAACAACAGCTTTCCAGAAAAAGCTGAGAGATTTTGAGTTTGCTTTTATCGAAAGCTACAAAGGCAGTGAAAAAAGCGAAGAAAAAACAATCGATGTTGTGAGAGATATTTGTCACAGCATACACTGACAAAAAAACATCACTCTTTCCGTGTTTTTGCAAGAGTGATGTTTTCTTTTGTAATATTTTTTTGCACTCTGAAGCATGGAGTCTCTAACTTTTTTTAATAATTTAATTGTAATATATAAAAAAATATTATATAATTGCATTGCTGTATATTGACAGCCGATATCAGAGAATCAAAAGGGAGACGATGAAAAAATGTCAAAGCTTCTAAGACCTCTGTTCACTGCCTATGGCGGTTTTGTGGGTATTTGTGAACACATCAAGCTTTATATTTATTCAAAAAACGCAGTGAAAAAACAAGCTAAGGTTCTCCGTAATCTTATGCGTGACAACAAAACCACGGTTTATGGCAGAAAAAACAATTTTGATAAGGTACACAGCGTTGAGGATTATCAGAATACTGTTCCCCTTTCCGGCTACCTTGACTATGAAGATTATATCATGCGCATGGCTGACGGTGAAAAGGGACTTATCACAAACAGACTTATCCGTCGCTTTACGGAATCCTCCGGCAGTACGGGAAGAAGTAAGCTTGTTCCCCTTTCCGGCTTTTCGGAGTGGACGATTATGTGCTTCAGCTTCAGTGCCCCGATCGGCTGTGCCGTGAAATACTTCTGGAAGGAAAAGCACAGACCTCTCCCTCCTCAAAGGGGACTTCTTACGGCTGAAATAAACTACCGTAAGCTTCCCGGAGGTGCAACGGTAAGCTGCCTTTCATCAATTCCGCTTCTTAACATGAAGCCTATTGTAAAATTCTATACTTCCTCACCCAAGCAGGTTATGTTCCCTGAGCCTGATGTTGACATGGATATGCATTATGTAAAGCTCCGCTTTGCCTTGCAGGACAGTGACATCAGCTACCTTGGTACGATTTTCATCACTACATTGGAATCAATGCTTTTTTATCTTGAGGAAAATTGGCAGATGCTTTGTGATGACATTGAAAAGGGTACCCTCAGTGAAAAAGTCAGAATCCCTGACCATATAAGACAAAGTCTGCAGAAAAATCTCAAGCCCAAGCCGAAAAGAGCAGCTTTTCTTCGCAAGGAATTTGAAAAAGGCTTTGACGAATCCCCGATTGTGCCGAGAATATGGCCAAAATGCGGTTGGATGTACGGAATGGGAACGGGTGCGCTTTCACATTATCAGCAAAGACTCCGCCGTTACATCGGTGAGGATATGCCCATTCACTATGTCGGCTATGCCGCAACGGAAGCACTGATGGCTGTTCCCATTGAGGTTAATTCCTATGAATATGTTATGCTGCCGCAGAACGGCTTTTATGAATTTCTGCCCCTTGATGCACCCGAAGGCACAAGACCTCTGACAATCAGTGAGCTTGAGGTGGGCAAGGAATATGAGCTTATTCTCACAAACATGAGTGGCTTTTACCGTTACCGTATTGAAGATGTTGTTAAGGTAACAGGCTATTATCATCAGAGCCCGAAAATCACCTTCTGCTACCGTCTCAACCAGATTGCAAACATCAGCGGTGAAAAGATAAACCAGCTTGCATTTGATGAAATTGTCGGCAATTTCTCTGATAAAATGAATGAAATGTTTGTCGGCTACAGTATCTATCCCGACCGCAGCACCTCCCCCGGACATTATGTACTTCTTGTTGAAGGCACAAGGGAGCATACTGCCGACGAGGAGAAGGTGTATGCCGAGGAATTCGAAAAATGCCTTTGTGCAGGCAATGTTTCTGTAGGTCCTCTTATCAAAAGCGGTGCCCTTGGCCATTGCAGGGTGAAATTTCTTCGCCACGGTACTTATGATGATTACCGTGAAATGCTGAGAATGAACGGCGCAAATCTCAACCAGATTAAGCCTATCAAGGTTATCAATTCCGAAGAAAGAAAAGACTTCTTCTTTGGTCATACTCAGTTCTGAGGTGACAAGCATGAAAAAAACAGTAAAAAAACTCCCCATGGAGCTTTATGACAAGGTAAATTATATGTGTCGCTGTTATATGGACAGAATTGCCCGTTTCAGACTCGATTATGACCTTGTTCCCGATGTTGAAGCACTGAAAAAAGCCATCGTATATCTTTATGATGCTGCACCGATTTTCCATTCAAGAGTAATCGAAAATCCTGTCAGACCATATTGGAGTGTGTGCGATTACACGGTCGATGATTCATTGACTGTTGAAAACACTGCTGATATGAACAAAAGTGCCGATGAATTTCTGACAAAGGGTATTGAGCTTGACGATAACACACAGATGAAAATCGGTCTTTTCATTGAAGGAGAAAAATGCGCCCTTTGCTTCAGATGGAACCATATGATAATGGACGGCGGAGGCTTCAAGCAGTTTGCCGAAGACCTTTTCAGGGCATATAATCTGATAACCTCAGGCGTGACTCCCTCTGATTTCCGCATCGGCTCAAGGCATTACAAGGAGGTTTACAGAGATTTATCGGAAGCCACACGAAAAAAAGCAATGACAAAGCTTTCAAACAAAACCTCCGGTGAAAAAAAGCACCTTCCCTTTACAGCGGAAAATCAGGCTGACAAAAACATTATTGTTGTGAAAAATATCGATGAAAGAATTTTTTCAGCAGCCATGAAAAATGCAAAAAAATCAGGTGCCACGGTAAATGACCTTATAGCAGCCGCATACATTGAAGCAGCATACAAACTGATTGGCTGCGAAAAAGAAAGCATGACACTTTCATCGGCGGTGGATCTGAGAAGATACATAAAAAATCCCGACAGGCTCGGCTACACAAATCACACAACCTTTATGCCATGCACCCTTGAAAAGAAGGGAAAAACCGTGCTTGACACCCTCAAGGCGGTTGCACAAAGCACAAAAAAATCAAAGGAAGATGAATTCCTCGGTCTTTACGGCTTACCTCTTCTGAATTATGCATTCACGGCAATGATTCACATTCAGGCTGAGTTCATGGTCAGGCTGTTTTATAATAATGCTAACCTTGCCGTAAGCAATGTCGGTGCAGTTGACACAAAGGCTTATTCCCTCGGCAGCCACGCTCCCACATATGCCATGGTTGCAGGCGGAGCCAAAAGAAAACCATGCGCCGCAGTCACGGCACTTACAATCGGCGGCAGACTTGTTGTGTCCATGTCAATCAAAGGCAATGACGAAGACAGAAAAATGGTTGAAAAATTCTTTTCACTTATGGAAGAAAGCATTAACGAAATTGCAAAAATAGAATAAATCAACAGCATAAAAAAGCGCAGACGAGGAAAAAACTGTCTGCGCTCAATTTGTTCATTCTGCATTTTTTATTTTAATATGGGTACACCCTTTTCATCGAAGCGCACCTTTTTTATTCGTGCATGACGACATGGGTCATAGAGAGATTCACTGCAATATGTTCCGCATTCGCCTTTCAGGTGGCTTTCAGGCCTTGCATGATACACAAGAAGAAGATTACCGTCTTCATCCGTGACAAAGCTGTTATGCCCCGGACCGGCTTCACCTGTCAGGTCACTTGTCTGCAGCACCGGTTCGGGAAGCTTTTTCCAGCTTTCAGCTTTCATCAGGTCAGCATTTGTGTCGGCTGAAAGTCTGCCCATGCAATATTCTGCACCTGTTCCCGAAGCGGAAAAGAACACATATACCTTGTCCTTTGTTTTCAGCACACTTGCACCTTCATTGACTCTGTGATTTACCTTTTCCCAATCATATTCAGGTCTGGTGAGAAGAACAGGCTTACTGATAAGCTTCCAAGGCTCCTCCGGATTGATTTCTGCCATGAACAGTGACGAGTCGCCGATAATTTCAGCCCAGATAAGATAATGCTTACCAATATGCTCAAAATAGGTCATATCCAGAGAGAAGCTGTTGAAGGATACATTATCCCCTTCACTTGACTGCACCTTTCCTTTTTCGGTCCACGGGTCATTATATGGGTCTGCTCCAAGGCACCCAAGAACATAAGGACGGATATTCCATATTCCGTCACTGTCACCTGCGGCAAAAAAGATATACCATTTATTCCCGATAAAGTGAATTTCCGGTGCCCAGATATGCCTTGCCATAATACCTGTTTTGTGTGCAAGCCACACCGTTTTTTCCTCAGCCGAGGAAAGTCCTGCAACTGTCTCACTGCGGCGGAGAATTATACGGTCATAGCCATGCTCGGCATCACCCACAGCGGGATATGATGCCGTAAAGTAGTAATATCCGTCAGCACCTCTTGTGATGTAAGGGTCTGCACGCTCAACAATGAATGGATTGGGGTAATTTTTCATATTTTTCTCCTGATGTTTTGTTTTCTTAAAGTATATTATAAAAAAAACGATAAATCAATAAAAAGCACCTGTGAAATTCATAATTTCACAGGTGCTTTTTATTATATGAGGAACAAAAAAATGAAAAAAATCAGATTCTTTCAGCCACAAGGTCGCCCATTTCATTGCAGAGAACCTTTTTGCAGCCCTCCTGCATAATGTCGCCTGTGCGGTAGCTTTCATCAAGAACCTCATTGACAGCCCTTTCAATTGCATCTGCTTCAGCCGCCATATCAAAGGAGTATCTGAGCATCATTGCGGCAGAAAGGATTGTGCCCAAGGGGTTTGCGATGTTCATTCCCGCAATATCCGGTGCAGAGCCGTGGATAGGCTCATACATACCGAGTGTGCCGCTTGAAAGTGAAGCTGACGGCATCATACCGATTGAGCCTGTGAGCATTGATGCTTCATCGGAAAGAATATCACCGAACATATTTTCCGTCACAAGAACATCAAACTGTGTGGGATTTTTGATAAGCTGCATTGCGGTGTTGTCAACAAGAATGTCGCTGTATTCAACCTCGGGATACTCACCGGAAAGCTTATGCATTGTCTTTCGCCAGAGCCTTGAGGTGTCAAGCACATTTGCCTTATCAACAGAAGCAAGCCTTTTGCCTCTTTTCATTGCAGTTTCAAAGGCAACCCGACCGATACGCTCAATTTCACTTTCGCTGTAAGGCATAATATCCGTTGCAACAAGCTCACCGTTTACCTCCTCGGTCTTTCTCTGACCGAAGTATACACCGCCTGTAAGCTCTCTTACAATAAGAAGGTCAATGCCGTTGCCGACGATTTCCTGCTTCAGGGGTGAAGCATCTGCCAACTGAGGGAAAAGCTTTGTCGGGCGGAGATTTGCAAAAAGTCCAAGCTCCTTTCTTACGGCAAGAAGTGCCTTTTCAGGGCGGATTGCGGGCGGACAGTTATCCCATTTAGGTCCGCCTACGGCACCAAGAAGCACACTGTCGGAATTTTTGCATTTTTCCATACCTTCATCGGTAATCGGTACACCGAATTTATCAATGGAACAGCCACCGATATCAACATATGTATACTCAAATTTATGCCCGTACTTTTCAGCAACCTTATCTAAAACCTTGATTGCTTCTGCAACAATCTCCGGGCCGATACCGTCGCCGGGCAAAACAGTAATATTTTTGTTCATTATTCTCCCTCCTTGAGTGAAGCTAAAAGTCCGCCCTTTGCAATGATATTCTGAATGAAGGGCGGGAAAGGCTGAGCCTTATAGGTTTTTCCCGTTGTGATATTTGTAATGACACCTGTGTCAAAATCAACGCTGACCTCATCATCTGCGTTAATTTCATCAGCCGCCTGTTCACATTCAAGAATGGGAAGACCGATGTTGATAGCGTTGCGGTAAAAAATACGGGCAAAGCTTTTGGCAATAACACAGCCTGTTTTACAGGTTTTGATAACAAGAGGTGCATGCTCTCTTGATGAGCCGCAGCCGAAATTCCAGCCTGCAACCATAACATCGCCGGGCTTTACGTTTTTCACAAACTCAGTATCAATATCTTCCATACAATGAAGTGCAAGCTCCTGTGCGTCGGGAGTGTTCAGATAACGTGCAGGAATAATTACGTCTGTATCCACGTTGTCAGGATATTTGAAAACCTTACCTTGTGTGTTCATTGTTATACCTCCTTGGGATAAGTGATGTAGCCTGTGAGCGCACTTGCGGCAGCAGTTGCGGGTGAAGCAAGATATACCTCGCTGTCAACGTGTCCCATTCTGCCAACAAAGTTACGGTTTGTTGTTGCAATGCAGCGTTCCCCTGCGGCAAGAATACCCATATATCCGCCAAGACAGGGTCCGCATGTGGGGGTGGAAACAACTGCGCCTGCATCAATGAATGCAGTTACATAGCCCTTTTCAACACATTCTCTGAGAATTTCCATTGTGCCGGGGATAATGATACAACGAATACCGTCGGCAACCTTGTTGTTTCTGAGAATGTTGTATGCTACTTCCATATCCTCCATTCTGCCGTTTGTGCAGCTGCCGATAACCACCTGATCAATCTTTATGTCTGAAAGCTCACTTGCCGGGTGTGTATTTTCGGGAAGATGGGGACAGCTTACCGTGGGTACGATTTCTGAAAGGTCAATATCAATTGTCTTTTCATATTCGGCATCTGCGTCAGCTTCATAAATTACAGGCTCACGCTCACTTCTTCCTTTAAGGTAGCTGAGAGTTACATCATCAACGGGGAAGATACCGTTCTTTGCACCGGCTTCAATTGCCATATTGCAAATGCAGAGTCTGTCATCCATTGAAAGGTTTTTAACGCCCTCACCTGTGAATTCCATGCTTTTATATAATGCACCGTCAACACCAATCATGCCGATAATGGTGAGGATTACGTCTTTACCGCTGCAATTTGAAGGAAGCTTACCCGAAAGGTTAAACCTGATTGCAGAAGGCACCTTGAACCATGCTGTGCCCGTTGCCATACCTGCCGCCATATCCGTTGAACCTACGCCCGTTGAAAATGCACCAAGTGCGCCATAGGTACAGGTGTGGCTGTCTGCACCGATAATGCAGTCACCTGCCGTCACAACTCCCTGCTCGGGAAGAAGTGCATGCTCAATGCCCATTTTGCCCACATCGTAAAAATGGCTTACACAATGACTGCAGGCAAATTCACGGCAGGTTTTGGATTGCTCAGCCGCCTTGATATCCTTGTTGGGAACAAAGTGGTCAAGCACAATAGCTATTCTGTCTTTATTGAAAACATCTGTAAAGCCGGCTTTTTTAAACTCGTTGACGGCAACGGGAGTTGTGATGTCATTGCCGAGGACAATATCAAGCCTTGCGCTGATAAGCTGACCTGCTTCAACCTGTTCAAGTCCTGCGTGTGCTGCCAGAATTTTCTGAGTTAATGTCATACCCATTATTATTTACCTCCTTCTATACTGCGGTTGATTGCGGAGAACAGAGCGTTGATTGACGAAGCAATAATATCATCGTGAATACCTGCACCCCAGACCTTTTTACCGTTTTCAAGTGTAATGCTCACATAAGTGATAGCCTGTGATGATGAGCCCTTTGTAAGTGCGTGTTCTTCATAAGTGAGCTCTGAAAATTCCATATGAATCTGCTTTTTAACGGCGTTGCTTACAGCGTCAAGTCTGCCGTTACCTGTTGCAACAAGATGCTTTTCTTCACCGTCAATTTCAACCGTCAGCGTAACCTCGATTTCCGGCTTTCTTACAAAGTGATAGTCAACAAGTCTGATGTGATTATTGATGTTGACATAGGTATCGGTGAATACTTCAAGAACCTCCTGCGGTGAAAGCTCTGCATGAGCGTGGTCAGAAACATTCTTGACTGTGTAGCCCACATCCTCACGCATTTTTGCGGGAAGAACGTATCCGAAGTTGTGTTCAAGCAGATAGCCTATACCGCCCTTGCCGGACTGGGAGTTAATACGGATAACATCGGTTTCGTATTCCCTTCCCACATCTCCCGGGTCAATGGGAAGATAGGGTACTGTCCATGTGTCACAGTTCTTTTCCTCACGCCACTTCATACCCTTTGCAATTGCATCCTGATGTGAGCCTGAGAAAGCAGCAAAAACAAGCTTGCCCGCATAGGGCTGACGGTCATAAACCTGCATTCTTGTAACTCTTTCATAAAGCTCTGCAATTTCCGGCATATTGGTGAAGTCAAGCTCCGGCTCAACACCCTGTGCATACATATTGAGTGCAAGAGTTACAATATCTGCGTTGCCTGTGCGCTCACCGTTACCGAAAAGTGTACCTTCAATTCTGTCTGCTCCCGCAAGAATACCCAATTCACAATCGGCAACTGCACAGCCACGGTCATTGTGAGGGTGAAGTGACACTTCAACAGCATCTCTGTATTTCAGATTGTCGCACATATATTCAACCTGGTCTGCGTAAACGTGAGGTGATGAAAGCTCAACCGTTACGGGAAGATTGATAACAGCCTTACGGTCAGGGGTAGGCTTCCACACATCAAGAACTGCATTACAGACCTCCAATGCGTATTCCGGCTCAGTTCCCGTAAAGGATTCGGGTGAATATTCATATCTGAAGCTTGCACCGGTTTCTTCTGCAATTTTGTTGAAAAGCACAGCTCCGTCAACTGCAATTTTTTTAATTTCTTCCTTACTCTTTCTGAAGACCTGCTCACGCTGAGCAAGTGAGGTTGAGTTATAAAGGTGAACAATAGCATTCTTACAGCCCTTGAGTGCTTCAAAGGTTTTGCGGATAATATGCTCACGGCTTTGGGTGAGCACCTGTACTGTAACATCATCGGGAATCATATCGTTGTCGATAAGCGTTCTCAAAAAGGTATATTCCGTTTCGGAAGCGGCAGGAAAGCCGACTTCAATTTCCTTGAAGCCTACCTTGACAAGAAGCTGAAAAAACTCAAGCTTTTCTTCAAGGCTCATGGGAATAATAAGGGACTGATTGCCGTCACGAAGGTCAACCGAACACCATGTGGGTGCTTTTTCAATTCGGATTTTATCTGCCCATTTCCTTGTGGGATTTTTCACGGGGAAAAACTGCTGAGTGTACTTACTTGTGTTAACCATTGAATCATCTCCTTAAATTATTTTGATACCGACATCGGTAAGTGCTTTTTTAATGTTTTCAATATGCTCAAAGTTTCTCGTTTCAAGGGTTACCCTCAGGTAACAGCCGTTAACATCGGAGCCTTCATTTGAGCGCTCGTGATGAACTGATGTAACATTACCGCCCTGCTCTGCAATAATGCGTGATACCTTGAGAAGCTGACCCGGCTTATCCACAAGCTCAATGTTGAGCTGACAGCTTCTTCCGGACATAAGAAGTCCTCTTGCAATAACACGGGACAAAATTGTAACATCGATGTTACCGCCGGAAAGAAGGCATACGGTCTTTTTACCCTTCAGATCAACCTTGCCGAACATCGCCGCCGCAACGGCAACTGCACCTGCGCCCTCGGTAACAAGCTTGTGCTGCTCCATAAGTGCAAGAATGGCCGCTGAAATTTCATCGTCGGTCACCGTTACAATTTCATCAACATATTTTGAGCATAAATCATATGTCAGTGAGCCCGGCTCCTTGACTGCGATACCGTCGGCAATGGTGCGGACAGAATCAAGCCTTTCAATGTGCGAATCGTGAATTGAATTGAGCATTGACGGTGCGCCGGATGCCTGAACACCGTAAACCTTGACATTTGGGTTAAGGGATTTTAATGTATATGCCATACCCGAAATGAGTCCGCCGCCACCGATGGGAACTATAACTGCATCCATATCGGGAACCTGCTCGGCAAGCTCAAGTGCAATTGTGCCCTGACCTGCAATTACATCAGGGTCGTCAAAGGGGTGAATGAAGGTGTAGCCCTCCTCATCACGAAGCTGTAATGCCTTCTGATATGCATCGTCATAAACACCTTCCACAAGGCAGATTTCTGCTCCGTAGCTTTTTGTTGCTTCAACCTTTGAAATCGGTGCGCCGTCGGGCAAACAGATAACCGCCTTGATGCCGTTTTTCTGTGCCGCAAGAGCAACGCCCTGAGCGTGATTTCCCGCAGAACAGGCAATAACACCCTTTTCTCTCTCCTTTTCGGACAGCTTGGACATTTTATAGTATGCGCCTCTGACCTTGAAGGAGCCTGTAACCTGAAGATTTTCCGTTTTCAGATAAAGCTCCACACCCGGCTTCAGCTTTGGTGCATAAAGCACATCGGTTTGTCTGACAACATTTTTAAGCACATAATTTGCCTTGTAAACATTGTCGAGAGTCAATTCTTTTCTTTCTTCCACAGTATCATGCCTTTCTTTACGGGACAACAAAAAACTCCTTCGCCTCTGTGTTATCCCTTGATAACTAAAGAGACGAAAGAGCAAAATTCATTTCTTCCGTGGTACCACTCTTTTTCATCCTCAAAAAGGATGCCCTCAACTGCATATACAGTTTAACTCTGTTACGGGAGCTCCCGTCTGCAGCTACTGTTATTTCACCACAGCCACTCCACGGCGAGTTCAACAATCCGTTCCCATTGTCTTGCACCAACCGACAATTCTCTGCACGGGCTCTGCCGACTGTTTACTACTCCGCTTCATTGTGTTTGATTCAATTGATGTCACGTATTATAGCACTTGCATTTTAGCAAGTCAATACTTTAAAGCACGAAAGCGAAAAAGTTTAATATTTTTTAATATTTTCTCATTGGAATAATATTATTATCATAAATAGCCGCTTATTTTATTGACTGTTTGACGATATAATGGTAGAATGATTTAATAAAGGCAAAGCACTTTTCAGCTTTTGCCGAAGGAGAAACGGAGGAAAACAAAAATGCAATATGATGTTGCCGTAATCGGTGCGGGTGTATGCGGTGCAATGATTACAAGAGAACTCAGCAAGCTGGACCTTAAGGTTGTTATGCTTGAAAAGCTGAGCGATGTTTCAATGGGCACCTCAAAAGCAAACAGTGCCATTGTTCATGCCGGCTTTGATGCCGAGGTCGGTTCGCTCAAGGCAAAGCTTAATGTTCAGGGTGCTTCACTTATGGCTTATTACTGCAATAAGCTCAATGTTCCTTACAAAAATATCGGCTCACTTGTTGTGGCTTATTCATGGGACGATATGCAGACCCTTGATATTCTTTTTGAAAGGGGCTTCAATAACGGCGTTCCCAATATGCAGATAATAAGTCAGGAAAAGCTCCGTGCAATGGAGCCTTATATCAGTGAGGAAGCAATCGGTGCCTTGTGGGCTCCGACAGCAGGTATTGTAAGCCCTTATGAGCTTGCAATTGCCGCCACGGAAAACGCAGTTGTGAACGGAGCAAGAGTTAAAAGGAACAGTGGTGTTTTTGACATTGAATATAAAGACGACCTGTTCTTCCTTTCCACGGCTTCAGGCGTAATCAAGGCTAAATATATCATTAACTGTGCAGGTGTTTTTGCCGACCAGATTGCAAAAATGATTGGTGACACCTCATTCAAAATTATTCCCCGAAAGGGCGAATACTATCTTCTTGACAAAACTGAGGCGACCATGGTAAATCATGTTCTTTTCAAGTGTCCCTCAAGCATGGGCAAGGGTATTCTCATCACTCCCACTGCCCACGGAAATGTTCTTATGGGTCCCACTGCCATTGACCTTGACTTTGACAGTAAGCTTGATGTTGACACAACAATTGAAGGACTTGATACGGTTAAAAGAGAAATCCGCAAGGTTATTCCTCAGCTTACAACAAGAAATGCCATCACCTCATTTGCAGGTCTGAGAGCTCACATTGAAGGCGACCACAGTGACTTTGTGATTGGCCCCAGCAAGGAAAACGAAAAATTTATCAATGTTGCCGGAATTGAATCCCCCGGTCTTACGGCTGCACCTGCAATTGCAAGATATGTGGGACAGATTTTCCGTGAAATTGCTCCCGAATATGAAAAAAAGAAGGATTTCATCGCAACCCGTCCTGCTCCCGTCAGGGTCAATGAGCTTTCACCTGAGGAAAGAAGAAAGCTTGTTGAAAAGGACAAGCGCTACGGCAGAATCATCTGCCGCTGTGAAGGTATTACAGAGGGCGAAATTATTGACGCTATCAAGGCTCCCTGCGGTGCCAGAGATGTTGACGGTGTGAAAAGAAGAACAAGAGCCGGCATGGGCAGATGTCAGTCAGGCTTCTGCGGAAGCAAGGTTGTTGAAATTCTTTCCCGTGAGCTTGGTGTTCCCATGAATCAGATAACCAAGCACGGAAACCGTTCAAAGATACTTTATGAAAAGACTAAGTGAGGTGACACAAGATGCTGAAATATGATTTGGTTGTTATCGGCGGCGGCCCTGCCGGTATGGCAGCAGCACTCAAGGCTAAGGAGTGCGGAGTTAACAAAATTCTCATTCTTGAAAGAGCCGCAACCCTTGGCGGTATTCTTGAACAGTGCATACACACAGGCTTCGGTCTTCATCACTTCGGTGAGGAGCTTTCGGGACCCGAATATGCTTACCGTTTCATAAAGCAGGTTGAAGAAACTGATATTGAGGTTAAGGTTGACACAATGGTTACGGATATTCTCACGGGAAACATTGTTGTTGCAACCAATAATACAGACGGTATGCTCGAAATTCATGCAACTGCAATTATTCTTGCAATGGGTTGCCGTGAAAGACCGAGAGGGGCACTTGATATCCCCGGCTCACGAGCTTCTGGCATCATGACTGCAGGTACTGCCCAAAAATATGTAAATATTGACGGCTATATGCCCGGCAAGAAAATTGTTATCCTCGGCTCAGGTGACATTGGTCTTATCATGGCAAGACGAATGACCCTTGAGGGTGCTAAGGTTGAAATGGTTTGTGAGCTTATGCCCTATTCAGGCGGCCTTACAAGAAATATTGTACAGTGCCTTGACGATATGGGTATTCCTCTCAAGCTCAGCTGTACGGTTATCAAAACCCACGGTATTGAAAGACTTGAGGGTGTTACAATTGCCAATGTTGACGAAAACCGCAGACCCATTCCCGGCACTGAGCAATTTGTTGAATGTGACACGCTTATGCTTTCCGTCGGTCTTATCCCCGAAAATGAGCTGACAAGAAATGCCGGAGTTATGATTGACCCCATTACAAACGGTGCAATTGTTGACGAAAACAGACAGACAAGCCGACCCGGTATTTTCGCCTGCGGCAATGTTCTTCAGGTGCATGACCTTGTTGACTATGTTACTCAGGAAAGCTACACCGCCGGTGAGGGTGCAGCAAAATATATCAAATCAAAAAGCAAAAATAAGAGAACGAAATATATTTCTGTCAAGCCTGAAGGCGGAGTACGCTATGTTGTTCCTCAGAACATCAACTGCGACGCCGACTGCGATGTTAAGCTTTATTTCCGTGTGAAGGATGTTTATAAAAACGGCAGAATCACCGTCACAAGCGGAGACAAGGTGCTTTACTCAAAGAAAAAGCCCAAGCTTGCTCCCGGTGAAATGGAATATGTTATTGTCAAGTCCGATGACATAAAGGAGCTTGACAAAAAGGAAATTGTTGTTAAGGTGGAGGTGTAAAGCATGATTAAGGAAATGACTTGTGTTGCTTGTCCGCTTGGTTGCCAACTGACAGTTGAATTGGGCGAAAACAATGAGGTTTTGTCCGTAAGCGGAAACACCTGCAAAAGAGGTGAAAAATACGCTCAGGACGAATGTACCAACCCTGTGAGAATGCTCACAACCACAATGAAGGTCAACGGCGGCTCACTTCCCGTTATCCCCGTCAAAACCTCATCCCCCATCCCCAAGGGTAAAATGTTCGACTGCATGAAGGTTATCAACAGTGAGGTTGTTGATGCCCCCATCAGAATGGGCGAGGTTCTCATCAGCAACATCTGTGACACGGGTGTTGACATTGTGGCAACAAATGAAATGTAAATTATGAAAAGGCAGATTTTCAAATCTGCCTTTTTTTGTTGCCAAGACAACCACATTGTGATATACTGAAAGAAATAATACTTCGGAGGTATTTATGAAGAAAAAACCGATGGACAACAAAACACTCAGATACTTTGCAAGAATGGCGGCAGAGAGCTATGTCAATGACCCTGTTCATTCCTATGTTACCAAAAATGAAAAGCTGAGAAAGAAGTTTGTATATCATTTTATGATTGAAAGACTTGCGACCTCCAACAGAGAGGACATTATTTATATTGACGAGGAAAATCGTGGCATTTGTGTGTGGCGTGAGGCTCACAACGAATATGATGTTTTTGATTTTCTGATGTATCCCAATTGGGTGTTTCTCTGGGTTTATTTTCCGAAAACGGTCAAAACTCTCATGGCATACAGTCACCTTGATGTGAAGGTCTTCCCCGAAAACACCTATATTATTTCCCCTGTTTTTGTGTCCCCGGAGCATCAGGGCAAGGGCATTGCAACGAAGCTTATAAAGCAAGGCATTGCCGACCTTACGGCAAAGGGCTACAAGCTGGGGCTTGAGGCACAGAACCCTGAAAATGTGGCTTTTTATGAAAAGCTCGGCTTTAAAATTATCAAGCATGACCATTGGAAAAGGGAAGGCATCGACAATTATTATATGATGTATGAAGGATAAAAAATGAAGCACACCGCCATGGCAGTGTGCTTCATTTTTTATAAAGTATATTTTATTTGTTAAGAATTTCGCTGTAAACCTTGTTTATGCTTCTGTTTGCAGTTTTTGTTATTGTTGTCAAAGCACTTTCAAGGCATGAGGGATTAGGATCTTCAATAACACCTGCTTCAACAAGTGCTGCTTCAAGAGCATCCTCAGCCGCAGTCCATGCTTCAATGTCAACAATTGTTTCTTCTTTAAGAGCCTTCACATCGGCAATTGCCTTTTCTACTGCTGCTGCGTCCTCCTCGGAAACCTTGCTCTTGTCAAAGTCTTCCCATGCTTGCATATTTTCATTGACTGTGCGGACAAGTCTTCCGTTGTTGAACTGAGGATATGCGGGATTTGAATAAACATCCTTCATGTTATCGTCAACCATTGCCAGAATTGCAAGCTCAAGTGCAACATCATTGTCGGGAAGCATTTCATGAGCCTGACCCTTGAAATACCATGTTGTGCAAGGAAGAAGACCTGTTGTTGCATCAACAACGCCATCGGGTGAAAGGTGGTCATGGGTCGGGTCATCACAGTATGTACCTACAGCCTCATAATCTTCACCGAGAGTTGTTCCGAGGTCAGCAAAGGTTGCACCCATTGAAGGTGAAGCGGCATGAATAACTCTGTCTGCATTTGTTGTCTTGTAATCCTTGCAAAGCGGGAACAGGGGTACATCATAGCAAGCAACATCAAACAGCTCTGCTCCTGTAGCTTTGAGAGCGAAAAGATTATCTTCAAAATTAGCTCTTGCTTCCATGTATGAATCAACCTTTTCACGGATAACGGCATATTCGTCACCCTCAAGCCAGATAGCCTTTGCTTCTTCATAATATTCTGTGGGACAAAGAGCCCAGAGAATTGTAGTTCTTCGTGCAGCAACATCAACAACACCGTCAACAAGTCCGTTAAGTGCCTTTTTAAGAACATCTGAGGGAAGTATACGAAGAACGATATTGAGAGTGTAAGCAAGGGGTGTTTCGCCTAAAAGAGCAACAAGAAGGTTCTCATAAAGCTCACTGTCATCGTATACACTGAGGTTATTTGTGAGAAGGTCACCGATGATGTTTGAGCCGTCAATAGCGGGCACAACAAAAACCATTTTCTTGATGAGACTGTAATCCTCGGGATGAGCGTTGAGATAATATGTTGCAACAGTACCGCCAAGGCTGATGGGGCAGATTTTAATCTGCTCTGCGCCTGTCTGAGGAAGAACAACCTTGTGGATATAATCATAAAGTCTGTCAGCGGTGGAAACAACATCACCGATTGAGTCATATCCGAAGTAGTAAACATTGTCCTCGCCGATAAGCTCACCCAACTGCTGAATGGGAAGGAATTTGTAATATTCCTCCTTAACCTCGGGAGAAAGCTCACTCATGGGACATTCATAGCAAGGAACATCAACATTATTGATGTAATTTCCGTTATTATCCTTTTCGATAACATAAAGAGCATCATGTGCTGCCTGATAAAGTGCATCGGAAAGGCCTGCATCCTGTCTTGTAAAAGCTGACATAATGAGATTGGGAACTGCCTTTAAAAGAGCAGAAATTTCAATGTGAAGAGGCCAACCGTGAATGTAATTACCATCGTCATCCTTTGCCCATTCACCGTTTTCGTCAACAAGATAGGTGTTGTTCTGGCTCATGCCGTGAACAATAATAACGGGAGTTTCGGTGTCATAATCCGGAACATACACTGCTCTTGTATCTGCTGCAGATGAAAAAATCATGCATGATGACAAAATCATCATTATGGCAAGAACAAGGCAAACAGATTTTTTAATTCTTTTCATAATTTTAATCTCCTTTTGATTTTGTGTTTATCATTTTATACCAATATTAAAAAATTATCAATACTTTGCAGAAATTTTAAAGAAATATTAAGAGGACTTTTTGCTTCTGAACAGCAGGACTGCCGGAATTTGCGAAGGCACGGCAAATCAGAACAAACCGTTATTGCAAAAGCTCCTCATTCGTGATAGAATAAAAAATATATAAACTCAACAGGAGGACACAAAAATGAGAAAAAATCTTGGCGCAAAAGCAATACTTTATCCTATGCCTGTACTTATCATAGGCTCATATGATGAAAAGGGCACACCCAATGCAATGAATGCTGCATGGGGCGGTATAAGTGAAGAAACAGAGATATCCATCTGTGTAAGCGATGACCACAAAACCACGGAAAACATCCTTAAAAAAGGCGCTTTCACCGTAAGCATTGCAGACAAAAATAATGTTGTTGAAGCTGATTATGTTGGTATTGCTTCCGGGAATGATGAAGATGATAAAATTGCAAAATGCGGCTGGACAGCAGAAAAATCCTGCTTTGTTGACGCTCCCCTTTTCGTTCAGCTTCCTCTTGCCCTTGAGTGCAGACTTAAAAGCTATGACAAGGAAAGCTGCCGCCTTGTTGGTGAAATTGTGAATGTATGTGCTGACGAAAGCATTCTTGACATTGACGGAAAGGTTGACCTTACCCGCTTTATTCCCATTACCTATGACCCCATTCATCACACCTACCGTACACTCGGTGAGGTTGTCGGCAAGGCATTTTCCGACGGTAAAAAAATCAACTAAGAACAAAAAAGAGGTGACTGCGATGATAAAGCTGCTTGCCGTTGACATGGACGGAACCTGCCTTAATTCAAAAGGCGATATGACAGACAATACCCTTAACGCTTTGAAAAAGGCAGCAGAAAGCGGTGTTATTGTCGTACCCACAACCGGAAGAAACATAACCTGTCTGCCGAGAAAAATACAAAACGAAAGCTTTTATCGTTATGTTATTTCATCAAACGGGGCTCTTGCCGTTGATAAAGAAGAAGACTGTGAGCTTTTCAAGTCTTACATCGAAAATGACATTGCTGTTGAGATTGTGAAAAAATGCAGAAAGCATCTCATTTTAATTGCCGCACACATTGACCGTGACTATTATGTTCAGGGACGATTGCTGTACCTTGGAGTCAAGCATTTTCTGGGTAAGGATTCTTCAAGAATTATCCGTGTTAAAAGCATGGCAGAAACTCTCAAAGATAAAACAAGACACCTTGAAGAGTTTCAGTTTTTTTATCACGGTGAAAAATACCGTGACATAATCAAAAAAATTATCGCACCTTTCCCTGAGGTCTGCTCGGCTCACTCAAGGGGTTATGCGGAAATCTATAACGAAAACGGTACCAAAGGCAAGGCAGTGCTATCTCTCGCCCGCCACCTCGGAATTTCTCAGGATGAAATTGCCTGTGTCGGTGACGGAGAAAACGATATTTCAATGTTTGAAATTGCCGGTCACAGCTTTGCTATGGGCAACGCTGTTGAACACTTAAAAAGCATTGCCGATGTGGTTTTGCCCACCAATGATGAAGACGGCGTGGCGGCTGCAATTGAAGAATACATTCTTAAAACAGAAATTCAGGAGAAATAATATGAGTAATGAACTGAAAAGAACATATATCCCCTTCTCACAGTGGAATGAAAAATCAAAGCAAACCGAATATACAGAGCGTACTCCCCTGCTTAAGCCTGACGGCACACTGAATGCAAGAGGCTGGGCAAGGCACAATGTTTTTGAATATGACAGAAGCCTTGTAAAAAAAGAACGGCTGATCAGCCGCAAGGAATGGGATTATTACACTGTCACCGACGGCAAAAAGCAACTTCTTGTTTCCTTTGCCAATGTGGGTATCGGAGGCTTTATGGGGCTCAGACTTCTTGACCTTGAAACCGGTGAGGTGACTGCTGATTCAATGCAGATTTTTGCAGGCGGAAATCGCTGCGTTCCCCTTAACAGAGTTGATGCTCCCGGCATTTTCAAGGATAAGGTGGGTAAAACCGAATTTGAATTTAACACCAAGGAAACCGAGCGTACTGTTTATTTCAGAACGGTACACAAAAAGAAAAACCTTGAGTGCAGACTTCATATGGATATCCCTGAGGGCCTTGAAAACATAACAACCGTTCTGCCCTTCAAGGGTGATGACACAAAATTTTTCATGACAACAAAGCAGAACTGTATGCCCACATCAGGTGTTTTCCGTTTCGGTGACTATACATATGAGTTTTCAAAGGATACCTCCTTCTGTACCCTTGATTGGGGCAAGGTCAACACTCCCCGTGAGCTTGTTTGGTATTGGGGCAGCGGAGCGACCTATCTTACGGATGAAAAAGGTGAAAAGCACATTTTCGGCTTTGAAATCACCTGGGCTATAGGTGATGAAAGTCATGCCACGGAAACCTGTATTTTCTATGACGGCAGGGTACACAAAATCGGTGCTGTTGATGTGGAAAAATTCCCCAAAAACAGATTTATGGAGGAATGGAAATTCATCTCCGAGGACGGCAGATTCAACATGACCATGAAGCCCTCCTTCGACAACCGAAGCGATGTAAATCTCGGATTTGCAAGAATGAACTGCCATCAGCTTTACGGCAAATGGAACGGCAATGTTACCCTTGATGACGGAACAAAGCTTGAAATAAAAGACCTGTTCGCATTCTGTGAGTATGTTGAAAACAAGTGGTAAGGGTCAACATATGACAAAAGGACCCCGCCCGACAGCTTTTTATAAAATTTATACACTCGCACCGGCATCCTGATCTTTCATATCAGCAACCCCTCCTTAACCTGTACAAGGAATAAGGAGGGGTTTATTATTCAAATGATAAAAAAGCAGGTACAGATGCCACACAGCAGTTATGATTATGCTCTTTATTGTTCTCAGCCTTGTACGGTTATCACTTTTCTCCAAGGCGCAAAAGATACACACCGCCATTATCACTGAGCCACTTATGACATCGCTTGTACTCAGGGAATACCTTTTCAACCTCAGCATAAAACTGCGGAGAATGATTCATATGCTTTCTGTGGCAAAGCTCATGCACAACAACGCTGTCAATTATCTCAATGGGAAACAGAGCCAGAACACAGTTGAAATTAAGGTTACCCTTTGACGAGCAGCTTCCCCAACGGGTACGCTGACAACGGATTGTGATTCTGTTATAGGTTACTCCGATTTTCGGAGCATAATATCTGACCCTCTCGGGGATTATAAGCTTTGCTTTTTCGGCAAGGTCATTTATTTCTTTGTGCGTGAAGGGCTCTGCTTCGTCAAGAGTTTTCTGCTTTTCCTCTATTGCTGCAAGGTGCTTTTCAATCCAAGACCTTTTCGATTCAATGAAGCTGTAAATTTCTTTATCCTTCATGCTTAAAGGTGAACGGGCAACGATTTCACCGGATTTGAGCTGAATTGACAGTGTTTTACGGCTGCTGCGGATGATAGTTATTCTGACATCTGAAAAATTCATAAAGCGATTTTCCCCTTTCAACCAAACAGCTTACCTGTTATCCACAAAGCAATAATTATAATCAAAATAAGTATAATGCAACCGCCTGCATTATTGTCTTTCTTATCATCAATATTGTCTTCACCGGTAATTATCTGATACTCAATATAATCGTCCATTCTGACACACTGCCTTCTTGTTTTAAATGTCTGCCACAACTATTCTCATGGGTAATCCTGATTTGTCGTATGCAGGATTTTCAGGTATAGACACATATCCCAGCTTTGATGTCACGGCAAGACACATGGAATCAAGAATATCCGCCTGTTTGCTCTTACTTGCCGAAAATACAAGCTCACGAACATTAAAGACATACTGCGAAAGGATGGATATTCTTTCCTCAATGCCTTCGGTTGTATGCTTGGATGTGTCAAGACCTTTACCCTTGTTAAGAGCCTGAAAAGCACACTCGGGATGGCTTTCCACAAGTCGCTCTTTCCATTCAGGATTGTTCTGCAGAAAAGAATCGACCTGCTTTATACAAGGCAATATTCCGACTGCGGGCTTTGAAAGTTTTCCGCCGAATTCTGTGTTGAGCTCCCATACTTCTGCTTCACTTTTTGCATATACCAACTGTCTCAAGGGCACAGGAAAGACAGAGGATTTTCTGTTTTTCGCTTTAAGATATTTTCTTGCTTCAATATCAGGTCTGAGCAAGGCTTCCTCTGATGTTTCAGGTAAACCGACAGGGATATCAATCAAAATTTCGTGAATTGCTTCATAGTGGTTGCAAAGCTCATCAATTGTCTTGAAGATTTTGTATGAGGCCGAACTGTCTGCCAGCTCACAAGCAATCCAGCTACCCTTCATCCAATCCACACCCACATAGATTTTATTATCTTCAGCAGCCGTAAGACTGTTGAACATATCAAGAAAAGCATTTTTAACCTTGCTGAAGTCTTCAAAGTCAAAAGACGGCTTTGACTTTAAAGCAGGTTCTTCATCAGACGTTTTCTTACCCATAAGAGCAAGAAATTCATAATATAAAACAGCATCGTCAATTTCAAAAATCTGTTTCTTTTCTTCTGCGGTAAGCTCGGGAGATATCCACTTTTCCCATATAACATTCTGCAGTCTTTCTTCTGCTTTCAGGTATTCCGGAAGCAGCTTTTTAAGCGGCCTTGTTACATCGGACATATATGCCTCGCTCGCATCATGCAGAAGACATCCGAGCTGTACTCTTTTTGAGCATCCCCTTTCAGAAGCTTCTTTTGCACAGTTAATGCTATGCTGCCCGACGGAATAAAAATGAGGGAAATGTCCGTTTGCACGGCAAAGAAGGTGCAAAGCGTGTGCTATATCAACGATATCTATTTCATCTGCGGCTGCCGTTAACGGGTCAAAGTTCTTTTTCAGGTAGGTTGTAATACTGCTCATATGCTTATCCCCTTTTGCTTAATAACACCATTATACTCCTCCTGCCGTCTCAAAAGCAACAGTAAAACAGCGCTACTTATCATAAGTCCCGATATCCGGACTCTGTTTATGTCTTCTGTTGCACATTTATAAGGCAGCGATTGGATTATCATGAATAAAAGCATGGGATAAAAAGCCTCGATTCAGTCGATTTCCATAGCACCGTCTTCTCCGAACTCATAAAGCTCACCCAAAAGAAAGCTTTTCAGCAAAGAGGAAATTTCACAATCGGAAATCTTTTTCTGTTGTCCCGCACAATAAATGAGCAAATGGGCAAAAGCTCCCGCAAGAAGAATTATGCTGCATTTTAAAGTGTCATTCATTTCTTTATCCTGCAAAACATATTTCTCTGCAAACTTTGTCACGCACTTCACCATTTCATCTGCAACGATTCCGTCAAGCTTGTTATCAGCAAGTGCGGTTAAAGCCTGCTTGTTTTTATTCAGAACAAAAATAAAGGCATCGATGGTATCCTGCATGGTTGGCTTGGTTGTGAATCTGCTGAATTGCTCCTCATATTTTTCCTGAAGCCAGAAGCGCAGAACATCCTCTTTACTGCTGAAGAAATTATAAAAGGTCTGCCTTGAAAGGTAGGCTTTTTTGCATATGAGTTGAATTGTTATTTTCTCATATGGTATCTCCTGCATAAGATTTATAAGTGCTTCTGTGAGCCATCTTTGTGATTTCAGCGCTGTGGGGTTGTTTCCGCTATACATTGACATAACCTCTTTCAATGTCTAAGTTATTTGTATTTCGTTGACTAAAGTTAATTGGTTTGTTAAAATGTTATCAGAAACTTTTACATTTGTCAACGATTGACCGGATGTAAAGGCTCAAACGGATAAAGGAGAAAAGATATGGCTAAAAATCAGGTCAAACAAAACGAAAAACCAAAATTCGGCTTCAGAGATAAGCTTGCTTACGCCGCCGGTGACTTCGGATGTAACATGAGCTTCGCCCTTAAAGGGACGCTCGCAGTATTCTGGACACAGTTTATGGGCATCGACTCAATTGTTTTTGCAGGCTTACTGTTGGTTGTGCAGGTATGGGATGCAATTAACGATCCGCTTATAGGAACTCTTATCGACTCGGATACCAGAAAATACCGTCTCGGTAAATTCCGCACATACATTTTCATCGGTTCAATAGGCTTGCTGTTTGCCGGTGCGCTCTGCTTTGTGCCCCTGGAAAATGCTCCGTCAATGGCTAAAAACATTATTTTCATTGCCGGCTACGTTCTGTGGGATGCTTTTTACACAATAGCAAATGTTCCTTATGGCTCAATGCTTCCCCTTATCACAGAGGATGCAGGTGAACGTGCGCAGTTATCCACATGGCGAAGCATAGGCTCAATGATAGGCAATGCACCGACACTGCTGTTGCTTCCGATGTTCATCTATGACGCCGATGATAATATTATCGGTAACCGTGTATTCCTTGTTGCAATTATAATGGGTGTCATAGGCTTTGTATCCTTCCAGTTTATGATTCGCAACACCGTTGAAAGAGTGGATATTACAGTAACTTGCAAAGAAGAAGCTCCCAAATTCAACTTTTTCAAAGCCGTTGGCAATTTCTGCCGCAACCGTGCCGCACTCGGTGCAACACTTGCTGCCGTATCGGTGTTTATCGGCACCTACGGAGCACAGACAGCCTCAACCGTTATGTTTCAGGCATATTTCCACAACGCAAAGCTTTCCGGTATTCTTACCGTTATGGCATATCTTCCTATGGTATTCTTTATGCCCTTCATTAAAAAGATTGTAGCAAAATGGGGTAAAAAAGAAGCTTCGGCAGTAACAAGTATAATTTCAATCGTTGCTTGTATTGCTATGTTTTTCCTTCCGATTACCCCCGATAATAAAGGAATTTTAGTATTTTTCATTATTCAGTTTATATGCGGTCTCGGTCAGGGTGTATATCAATGTGTAAGCTATTCAATGATGGCTGATGCCATTGATTACAACGAGTGGAAGCACGGCACACGTGATGAGGGTACAATATATGCTCTGCACTCCTTCTGCCGTAAGCTTGCACAGGGTGTAGGGCCGTCAATGGGACTTGTTCTTGCAACCTGGATGGGCTATGTTGCTGAGAATAAGGCAGATCAGACTCCTGAAGTTGCAAAAAATATGTTTATTCTTTATGTAGCCATGAATCTTGCAAGTGCTGTTCTCAAGTGGGTTTCAACAGCCTTCATTTACAACATTGATAAGAAAACCCTGTCAAAAATGCAAACCGAATTGGCCGAGCACCGTAAGTCAGATTCATAAAACAATTGCGGAGGAAAGCATCTATGGATTACTCAAAAAAACCTTTTTATCTTAATGAAGAAGACCTTGATTGGGTCGAAAGCACCTTTGCTTCAATGAGCCTTGATGAAAAGCTCAACCAGGTATTTATGGATATGCTCTGGAACAATCCGCCAAAAGAGGTTTATGAACAGCAGAGCAAATATCAGCTTGGCGGATATCGTTACAGTAACAGTAAGCCGGAAAAGCTTTATGAGCAGAATGAGACAATACAGAAAGCAAGTAAAATTCCTGCTCTTATTGCCGCAAATGTTGAAGCCGGCGGTAACGGTGCCGTTTCAGGAGGCACCAAGCTCGGCGAGGCAGTTGCCTGCGGTGCAACAAATGACCCGAAAAGTGCTTACTATATGGGAAAATACGGTTGCCGTGAGGCGGCAGCCATCGGCTGCAACTGGACATTTGCTCCCATTGTTGATATTACACTCAATTGGAGAAACTGTGTGATTGCCACAAGGGCCTTCGGTAATGACGCCGATAAGGTTCTTGATATGGGTCTTGCATATATGAAGGGCGCACATGAGGAAGGTGTCGCCTGCTGCATGAAGCATTTTCCCGGTGACGGATGTGATGAAAGAGATCAGCACCTTGTAACAACAGTTAATGATCTTTCCTGTGAAGAATGGGACAACACCTTCGGTAAGGTTTATAAAGGTATGATCGACGCCGGTGTGGACAGCGTTATGATAGGTCACATTATGCAGCCTGCATACAGCCGGGCTCTTCGTCCCGGAATAAAGGATGAGGAAATTATGCCTGCAACCGTAGCACCTGAGCTTTTGCAAGGCTTGTTGCGTGAAAAATTAGGCTTCAACGGACTTATTGTTACCGATGCTACTCATATGGTCGGTATTACCGGAAAATGCCGCCGCCATGATTTTATACCCGGCGCAATTATGGCAGGCTGTGATATGATTCTTTATTACCGCAATCACGATGAGGATGTCGGCTATCTCAGAGAGGCCCTTGAAGACGGCAGACTTACAATTGAAAGACTTGACGAGGCGGTAAAAACCGTTCTTGCTTTCAAGGCCGCAAGAAAGCTGCACACAAAAAAGGCACAAGGTAAACTTATGCCGCCCAAATCAGACCTTTCTGTCATCGGCTGTAAAGAGCATAAGGAAAAAGCAAAGGAAATTATTGACAAGTCAATCACATTAGTCAAAAATACAAGAAATCAGCTTCCTCTGACCCCGGATAAGCATAAACGTATTGTTATTTATAATCTGGAAAGCGGCGGAATAGTAACTAAGGTCAAGGACTTTATTTTCGGAAATAAAAACCGTAAGCCTGTTGATGTTCTGATTGAAGAGCTGAAAAAGCAAGGCTTTGAGCCTACTTTGTTCAAGCTTAATTATCTGAAATATATCAGCCCTCACGGACTTAACGGCAAGCGTGCTATTGCTGAATATTCAGTTAAAGAATTTGCAGATATGTACGATGCGGCAATCGTTCTTTGTAATATTTCAGGTTTTTCCACAACAAATGAACGAAGCTTGCATTGGAGTATTCCAATGGGTCCGGAAATACCTTGGTATGCATCAGAAATTCCGACAGTAGCAATCTCCGTTGCGCATCCGTTCCATCTGATTGATTTAGCAATGGTACCGACATATATAAACACATATAACCCTTCTGAAGAAACAATCCGTCAGACTGTGCTCAAGCTTACCGGTAAATCAGAATTCAAGGGAGTAAGTCCTGTTGACGCATATTGTGACAGGTGGGATACAAGACTGTGAGGAAAGAAATGAGAGAATATCTTATCTGTATTGATTCTGACGGCTGTGCCATTGATTCTATGGATATTAAACATAAAAAATGCTTTGGTCCGTGTATGATTAAAGAATGGGGACTTGAACAGTGGCAGGATGATATTTTAAACCGTTGGAATGAAATCAATCTGTATTCATCAACAAGAGGAATAAACCGTTTTATTGCGCTTGAAAGGATACTTTCGGAAGCAGACAAAAAATATACCGCCATTCACGGACTTGATGCCTTTTCAAAATGGTGTCGGGAGGCAAATGCTCTTTCCAATGATGAATTGAAAAAGATGGTATATACAAATCAGATTTTCTTAAAGGCTTTGTCCTGGTCTGAGGCAGTAAATGCAAAAATTGAAGAAATTTCAAATGAAATATGTCCTTTCAAAGAGGTTGAAGCTGCACTGAAATATATTCATCAGAAGGCTGATGTAGCTATTGTCTCCTCAGCAAATCCAAAGGCAGTTGATGATGAATGGACACGCTTTGGGCTGATGAAATATGTTGATTTTGTTATGGCTCAGGATAAAGGCTCAAAGAAGGAATGTATAACAAAGCTTTTAGCGATGGGCTACAAAAAAGAAAAAACTCTTATGATAGGTGATGCCTTAGGCGATGAAAAAGCGGCAAAAAGCAACAATATTTCATTTTATCCCATTGTAACCGGAAAAGAAAATGAGTCATGGAAAGCATTTTATACTGAAGTATTTGATGCTTTTGCAGAAGGAAGATTCCCGGTCGAATATCAGGAAAAGGTTTTGGCAGAGTTTCACAATGCTTTTGGGATTTGACCTGACAATCCATGCCGGAAGACAGTAAAACGGTGAAAAGTGTTTGTCACACCCGAGCTTTGAACAGGTCACAAGTGAATTTACAACTGACAAAAAAACCAACAGAGGACACAAAAGCTTCTGTTGGTTTTCTTCTTTAAAAAATATCATCAGCAAAAAACAATGCCACATAAGAAAGAGTGAGATGAAACAGTGAGGTGTTCCATTTCAGGTCTTTCCCCCAACATTCAAAGGTGGTTGTTGCACCTTCATTTATCATTCTCAGCCATGCTTTTTCATTTAAAATCTGCCTTTTGAGAATATCCTTGTACCCCTTTTCATAAAGATACCAAAGCATAGGGAAGGCACCGAAAATGTTGACACTGCTTATGCCTTTTTCCTTGAAAAGCGACAGGATTTCCTTTTCCGCTTTCTCATCACATAAACCGAAAGCAAGTGAAAATAAATTTGCAATAAAACTCTGATGTGTGCTTTCTGTACTGTCTTTGAAACGCTTGTCGTCACTTACATAAAAGGCTTTATTGAATTCCGTTTTCAGCTTTTCCGTGTCATAGACAGCTTTTCCGGAAAGGAAGTTAAATGAGCAAAGAGCCTTGTAATAATAAGCGTTTATTACGGCATGAGTTGCCGTGATTTCCTTACTTTGCGAAAGGCCAACATCATATCCGTCACGGAAGCTGTCAGGCCACTCTGCAACGCACCATTTGTCTGTGCGGCATATAAGTCCGTCGGAATTTGTGTAATGCTCTTTGTAATAATCCGTAACGGCTTTCAGCTTTGGCAGTACGCTGTGGGTGAAAGCTCTGTCACCGCTCAGCTTCAGATAAATTTCAAGACAGTACACCATAATCAGCGGAAATTCGGCAATCTCCTGAACAAGAGAACAATTAAGACAGGTCACAAGTGAGGGAGAAATAAAGCTGCTTTCAAGTGCATCCTTTATAAGCTCCCTGAAAAGAGAGTAGTCCTTTGTCAGCACCCCGTGAGTAAGGGCGAGATAGCAACCGTCACCGAGATAACAACCCTTCTCTCTGTCGGGACAGTCCATGACCGTTTCCTGAACACCGTATTTCAGGGTATGAACACAAAGCTCAAATATCTTTCTTATGTTTTTGTCATAGGTTTTCAGTGTGACTTTCAATTCAAAAGGGTAATGTCTTGCAAGAAGATATATATCCGTAATTTGGGGCTCATCTTCCGTAACAATTTCGGCATACCTGAAAGCCTTATAGTCAAAAAAGTTCGCCTTATCAGTACCGCCTGAAAGTATCATTTCATCTTCATAGTTGCAGTTTGCACGCATTTTATATTGTACTCTGCCGTTTTCCTGCAATTCCTGACCGTAGCGAATCCTTATTGTGTCATTCTGCTTGCCGCTTGCCGTGAATTTAAGATAACCAACAAAGTTTTTGCCGAAGTCGATAAAATAACCGAAGTCTGTTTTTCTGAGGGAGACAGGCGCAATTTTTTCAAACACAAGATTTTTTTCCGGCTGTGCTTTTAAAGTATAGTCGGGATTATCTTTTAATACGGCGTTTTCCCAACAAGAATCGTCAAAGTCCTCTTTGTAAAAGTCTCTTTCTTTTGCATTGGTGTTATAGCTTTCCGTAAACTGTGTATCGTAGCCGATAACATCAAGTGCTTTATAACCGCTGTGATATGAGCATAAAAAGCTTTCGTCACTTGAAAGTACAGTATCTCCCTTTTGCATAATATCGCAAACAAGTCCGTGACGGTTGTCACCGCTGACAAAAACACGGTTAATGAGCCCTTGATAATAAGTATGAACGGCAAGGAGGTTTTCGCCCTCCCTTACATAAGAGCTGATATCAAATTCGTTGAAGCAGTAGTTATGCACATAAGAGGATTTTGGCCCACAGCCGACAAAGTTTCCGTTGATATAGAGCTTGAAATAATCATCGGCAGAAATATATATCTTTGTGTCTTCCGTACTTTGCAAAGTGAATTTTCTTCTGAAAAGGATATGCTTGTTTTTATGCTTGCTTTCTTCAAAATCAGGCTTTTCAAGATAACGGTGAAAAACATTTATGGGCTCAAGTAAAGCAAAGTCACTGTTCGTTATCCACTTGCCTTTAAACTTATGAGAGTTCATATTTTACCTCATTTATGTATAGCGTAGGTATATTCCGTAAGAAGATTGAAGTGATTTTTTGAAAGTCCTAACTTTCGTGCGATTTTAAGTGCAGTTTCAATTTTTACGGGATAAATCAGCTTAAGGGCAGAGATTTTCAAATAGTCCTTGCCAAGCTTACCCCCAACCATAATGTGTGCATCTTCACTTTTTACAAGCTCTTTAAATGTGCTTTTCGGTGAAAGGTAGTTTTTACTTTCTTCCGGACTTTTCTTTGCCCAGTTTCGTACAAAGGATTGACTGTCCGCAAGAGAATAAGAACTGTCGGCAGTGTCTTTACCTAAAAGGGTGATACTGTGAGAAGCATCACCCGAAAGGGCAGTAAATGTGTTTTCACCCTCTGTTATTTCAATATCCTTGAAGATGAAAATTTTATCTCCCTTTCGGTTGTACTCCTTGCCATTAGCACAGAGTGTGATCTCCTCGCAGTTTGAATAAACCTTGATATCTGCTTTGCCCTTGACTCTGTTTGAAAATCTTTCACCGCAGATATGCACAAAGGGAGTATCTGTCCAATATGCCTTGTAAAGATAAAAGCTGTCTTTTCTCGTCTTTCTGTCATAGGTCACAAGACCCTTGTTGTTCTTGCCGACAACACCGCCTTCACGACGGTTAGCCGCACCGAAGTCGAACATATTCCACACATAAGAGCCCCAAAGCCAATCACGGCTGTTTATAGCCTTTATGTAGTTTTCGTGGAAGATGCACTGATATTCTTCACTGTAATCGCCTTGTACGGGAGTGGCAGAATGAAGATTTGTAAGTCCCTCTGCACCGTACTCCGAAAGGCAGAGCTTAATCTGCGGAAAATCATCATGAAATTCATCGAGCCACTTATTAAGAAATTCAAAGCCGAAATCGTACCAACCGAAGTAATGGTTGTAGCCGAGAATATCCGTAATAAAATTAAGTGGTGATTCTTGGTCGAGAATTGAAAGCTGAGCACAGGTGGAGTATCTTGTGCTGTCGAGAGCTTTCACAATGCCTTCAAGCTCTTTCATTGATGGTACAAGCTTTTTGCTTCTTGCACCGCTTTGCTCCTGAGTGATTTCATTCTGAATACCCCAACAGAAAATGCAGGGGTGATTATAGCTTTGCTTGATAAGCTCGCAAAGCTGCTGCTTGCCGTTTTCCTGCTTCTCAATCTGAAAGGCAGAGATTACGGGTACTTCCGCCCAGACGAGAATACCTTTTTCATCGCAAAGGTCATAAAAATACTGACTTTGCTGATAGTGGGCAAGTCTTATGGAGTTTGCACCGACCTCAAGTATCAGGTCAAGGTCTTCCTTATGCTCCTTTTCAGTAATGCCGTTGCCCATTTTTTCTCTGTCCTGGTGGCGGCATACACCCTTTAATTTAAGATGATTTCCGTTAAGGAAAAAGCCTTTTTCACTGTCAATGTAAAAGGTGCGAAAACCGATTCTCTTATCAATATTATCAAGGACTTCACCCTGACGGATAATCTCACATCTTGCCGTATAAAGATAAGGATTTTCCAAGCCGTTCCAAAGTATAGGATTATCACATTCCAGACTTAAAACAGCAGTGTCTTTCGCTTGTGTTTCGCCCTCGGCAAAAACATTTCCGTCTTTATCAAAAAGAGTAACCTTTAGGGTGCATCCGTCAACATTTCCGTCAATGAGAGCCTTGACATCGGCATACCATTTTTCATCTGATTTTCTCGGAGTAATATACACGCCCTCAGAAGAATAATCACGGAAAGAAAAGTGAGTTTCTGCCGTTTCAATGAGCCTTACATTTCTGTAAAGACCGCCCCAAAAGGTAAAGTCTGCCCTTGTGGGATAAACATCGGCATAGTCCTTGTTATCAACTGTGATTCTGATGTCAGCACCTTTGTTTGCATACTCCGTAACATCCGTGGTGAAAGCCGAATATCCGCCCTTATGCGAAGTGAGAGTTTTACCCTCTGCCTCAACAGTACAAAGGGAATTTGCCGCTTCAATATAAAGGAAAGTTTTGCCACTTGTTTTCGGTAAGGCTCTTTCATAAGTACAGGCAAGACGCTTATAGTCCTTGGTGTTGCCGTCAAGGGCATTCCAACAGTGAGGGAGAGATACCGTTTCGGTTTTATCCTCCATAGTGAAAAGCCAATTATCGCTTAATAAGGTTGTTTTTCTCATAAATTATCTCCTGTTTCTTTTGCTGCAAAGGTGAATATTTAATAAATCTTCTGTAAAAGGATTTTTCGTTTGCCGTATTCATTTTACCTCTCCGATAAAGACAGCATCACCAATGACTGTAACACTAGTCACTATAATAATAACTTAACTTTCAACTTAAATCAATATCAAAAAATAAAATCCAAAAGCACCCCTTCAGGTTGAACTTAAATAGGTGCTGTTAATTTGCTTTAACCCCGGATAATATCAAGGTCAATTGCTCTGCCTGTGGAAGAAGGCTCCCGGGTTTTGCCGAAGAACTTAAAAACAAAGACAGAAAGATAAGTTGTGATAATTGTTGTAACAATTTTAATAATATTGTGCATCAAATGAAGCAAGGACTTTTCATCTTTGATGAGAGAATATCTTGATTCATAGATTTATAAGGCTTCCTTGACCTGATGTGCGAAAAAAGGTTATTCAAAAATCATATAATAAACAAATTTTCCGGAAAAGTAGGCAAAGAGCCGTCTTGTTTCAGGCATTATTACAGGCGGAAGCTTTCTTGCAGGTGACAACTTTGTGAATCCTGTCGGCGACAGTGAAACAGCCTTGGCAAGATATAAAGAGCTGTTGACAAACGAGACACTCATTGATATACTGAAAATCGGTAAAATGCTTGTAACTCTCGAGCCGTGCTACAGTGTAATGTTTGAGATTACAAGCAAGTAAATCTTATAAGTGCAGGCTTGATTTTGTCATAGCGGCACTCATGAAGCAAAAACTTAAAGAAAGTCTGATGAATATGAAACTCCAAAGCAGTAATAAATTTCTTGAGGAAGCTTTCGCATGGGCTGTGGATAAAACCGCAGCCTTTGTTGTAACGGGCACAAAAAACGGTGACATCAACAAGGGCGAAGGCAACAAATGGTACGGACCTGACGGCAAAACAATAAAATCACCCACAGAGCCCTGGGCTGAGCCGAAGGACTATAAGCCTTGCTTTTGGGCGGGATATTTTGACCGCACTGCATACTATATCCGTGATTTTGTTCATCAGGCTTCGGGAGCATATTATGTAGGTCTTGAAGAAGAAATTTTTAATATGTATTACACCTTCGTAAGCAATGCAAGTGCAAAAACAGGTTGGTTTGCTCCTTGGGCATTTAATTTTGACGGCAGTGTTTATTATATGGATACACCAAATTACAAAAGCTTTGTCCGTGAAATTTCGGCACAGTTTGAGCTTTGCGAAAAGGCGTATTCGCTTTACCTTCTTACCGGTGACAAACGCTATGCCGAGGATGATGTAATATTCAATTTCATTGAAAAAACCATGACTGTTTTCATTGACAACCTTGACGGTACTGTGCTGAAAGAAAAAAACGGTATACCCGAAGGCAAGGGAGATATATTTGAAATTTCCGCAACCTATAATGAAAGAGGCTTCAATGCGGCCGAAGCAGGTGACAGTATTGCGGCAATGTATCAGGCAATTCTTTCTTATGCCAATATTCTCAAAATAAGAGGAAATCAAAAAGAAGCAGAAAAGCAGTTCAGCCGTGCCGAAGAGTTAAAGGAATATTTTAACAATGAGTGGAGTGTTGTTGATGGCTCTGATATGTATGCCTACGCAATTGACAACAAAGGCAGAAAGCATTATAAATGGGAGAAGAAAGGTACGGAAATCCACGGCGGTGAAACGCTGAAATTTATCCCTATGAAGGGCATAACATATCCCGGCGAAAGAAATGAAAGGCTGCTTGACTATATCCATGAGTGTGAGCTGAATATCGAAACAAGAGAAGACAACATTGAAAGTCTGACCTATCTTCCCGATTTATTTTTTAGACATAACCGAAGTGAAGAAGCATGGCACTGGATGAAGCACATAATTTCACAAAAAGATTTGCCTCATGAACACAAGTCGCAAGGCACAAACGGAGACTATCCCGAAATATCTTTTACCTTCATTTCACAGGTTATTGAAGGGCTGATGGGTATTTCAGTTAACGCTGCAACAGGCGAAATTACCGCATCACCCTGTCTGCCTGAAGAAATTGAAGATATAAAGCTTTACGATTTCAGATTTGGTGAATACACGGTTGATATCTTTATTGAAAAAGACAAAACAGACATAAAAAAGAAAAGATAAGAAAATACTTTGTTGATAAAGTATCAAGGCGGCAGGATTTAATCCTGCCGCCTGTTGCATTGTTTCTTAAGCAAACGCAAAAAAGCTCTCGCAACCCTTGATAACTAAAGGATTGCGAGAGTTGGTGCCGCTGACCGGGGTCGAACCGGTACGGTGTTGCCACCGAGGGATTTTAAGTTGTTGTAAAACCTAACCCGACGGTGGAAGTTGCTTCATTTTGGCAGTAGCAAAAGCACTTCAAGCCATTGATAATCTTGAAAAAATTAAGCCTCGTGACCTCAAAAATGTCCGTATATCAAGGCTTTGCGGGTGACCTCCGATTTTGTACCGTTTTTAGGAATTTGGAGGTCATTGGGAGGTCACAAACGGAAAACTACACCTGCCACGACAATATTTTTGATAAAGGATGTAGTTTAAAATGACAAGACAGGAATTAGAAAAATTATATGAAAAATATCCCGATGTTGTTAACTTGAAGCAATTCCGTCAAATGCTCGGCGGTGTATGCGAAATAACAGCACGAAGATTATTGCAAGAGAATATCGTTCAGCATTATCTCATACGCTACACATATTATATACCGAAAAAATGTGTAATTGACTATGTGATGTCCAAGCATTATAAGCAATACAAAAAGCTGTTAAAGCATAAGGTTGTTATCGGTAATGAAGAAAAACCGAAAAAAAAGAAATAAGGAGGCTTAATTATGTCAAACTTCATTGAAGAATTTTACTATGGCAATATCGAGCCTCAAGAATTAAATTCGGAACTGTCGGGTACACTCAAAAAGAAACAGAGCAGGCTTACCGAAAAGGAAGAACAACTCACAGCAAAGCTGAATGGTGAAGAAAAAGAGCTGTTCCTCAATTATGTGAGTGCTTATACCGAGTTTTCAAGTCTTTCAAATGAAGACAGTTTTATATCAGGCTTCAGACTCGGTGCAAAATTCACATACGACACATTTATTGATATGAAAGGAAGAATATGATTATGGAAAAGATTACATACAGAGAAGTTAACGGATATATGATACCTAACCTCACTCTCCCACCCGAAGAATCAAGTGTTACCCTTGGCAAATGGGGTGCGGGTGTCCGGTGGACACCTCTGCAAAGCAGAAGCACCGACCGAGCCGGCAGGCGAGACATGCTACATAAGAAGCATCTTGAAAAACATGAACCTATCTTATTCGCAACTCTCTTAACCCAAGGCAAACTTTATCAGCACTGTTTCGAGGTGGAAAATCAGGCACAGCAGATGTTTGATATTCTTGTCAAGCAAATGAAAGATGCTGAAGGTATAACCGAGCAACTCAAAGCAGAAAATCAGATGTTGTGGGTGCAGAAAATGGGCAACATTGAAGCACAGGCAAGAGAGATAATATCAAAAGAATTGATATACGCATAAGCATTACAGCAAAAAACACCATTGCAGATGATTTTATTTCTGCAATGGTGTTTCGTATTTATTATCCGTCCCTGTACTTCTTCGGACTTACCCCATATCTTGCCGAGAAAATCCGATGGAAATAACTCTTGTTCTCATATCCCACAGCCTTTGAAATTTCTTCTACACCAATCTTTGTGTTTTTGAGAAGGTAAGCTGCTTGGGAAAGCCTTTTATCCTGTACAAGTTCAGTATAGGTTTTGCCCGTCTGATTTTTGATTTCGTGGCTAAGCCAATAAAAATCGTAATGAAGCAGTTTTGCCGCCTCGGTAAGACTGCCGTTTTTATAATTGTCTTCAATATATTTGAAAATACGAAGAATTGCCGCTTCTTCTTTAGACTGATATGCCAACTTATCTGTATGATTGAGAAGCTGCATAAAAAGAAGTCCCATTGTAGTCTGGTTAATGTTTCTCTTGTTAGGCATATCGCTTATAAGAGTCCACAAGAGATTTTCAATAAGGTTTTGAACGGGTAACACATCGGAAACTCTGAAATGAAGATAAGAGGGATTTTCCTCTTTGAAAAGGGACTCAATAAGGAACTTTTTGATGGGAGTATCCTCAGCACCTAACATCTCAAGAGTCTTTTCAAAAAACTGAGGAAGAATAATGAAATTAACCGCTATGTCATTGCCCGAGGCAGGCAGAATTTCCTGTTTTGCATTCTGACCGAGAAAAAGCAGTTCACCCTCATTAAGCTTAATTTCTTTTCCGTTTACTATATGTGTTGTCTTGCCCGAACACATATA
>JAFUQS010000021.1 GCA_017472225.1 Clostridia bacterium
CCTCCCTTCTCCGGCAGTCGAATTTACATATTCTGTATTAAGTGTATTTATATCATCGGCATTTGTCAAATGTGCAAAATCGCTTCCGATAAAAGCTGATATTTTTTCTTTCATTGTTTTGTTTTCTTTAGTGCTGAATTTTTTGGTAACAATATATCTGACACCATTGATTTCATATTCCTCGATTTCAGGCTTTTCAATTTTACCCAATACACATTCGGCACGGGTACCGTCCATCACCTTATGAAAATTTAATTTGCAATACTCCCAAAAGGATACAATCTTTTCTTTCATTATCTCGCACCTCTGTCTTTCTGTCGCATAAGATGCTTTCCGTAATACTCAACAGCCTTCGCAAGGAAATCCTCTTTTTCCTTTACAGTAGCAGTCGGCTTCAGATATTTACTGATTTTATCATCGGGGATTTTAACCGTAACAACCTGATTAGCTTTAGGTTGCTTCATAATGGAAGATATTTTCTCTGTATTAAGTGTATCTTCCTGAGATAATTTCTTTAGCTTCTGTGCTTGTGAGAGTGAAGGAGTACAAAGCTCTGCTTCAATAAATTTAAACAAATCTGTTTGCTCTGTTTTTGTTAGATACGAAAGCTCAACACCGACAGAGAAGGATATTTTGTTCTCATCCACCATTGCAAGAAGTTTGGGGATAAGCTTTGTCAGACGGATATATCTTTTCACCTGAGAAGCACTGTCAGTATCAGAAACCTCACCTGCAGATAACTTCGGTCCGACTTGGTCCGAAGTTAAATCTGTGCGTTTGCCTTGCTTTTTAAGGGCATCCATTTTCATCTTGTAGGCAAAGGCTTTTTCCGAGTGTAGAATGTGCTCTCGGTGCAGATTACTATCAACGAGGATAATATCTGCTTCTTCCTTTGTAATATCTAAAACTACCACCGGAATCTCTGTCATTTCAAGCCTTGAAGCTGCGAGAAATCTTCTGTGACCTGATATGATTTCAAACACATCAGCCTTATCATCCTTTCGTACCATAAGAGGCTGTATAATGCCGTTTTCACGGATACTTTCTTCTAACAGCTTCATATCTTTCTCACGGTATTTATACGGATTTTTGAGATTCGGCACAATGCTTTCTGCTGACATATTTACGATTTCGGTTGTCTGAGGCTCTACCGCCTTAGTTTCTTCTGCTTTTCCAAACAATTCGTCAATAAATTTTTCTTCTTTATTCATTTATCTATTCCTTTCATATTTCTTAGATTTTGTTCTTCCTTTAGCCTGGTTTACCAGCTCGTCAATTTTCTCTTTACCGAAGAACCTTTGTAAGAGAGAATAATCTTTAACCTGCCGAATAAGCGACCTGTTCTGTTCACGAAGCTCACTGTTTTCCCTTGCGAGAATTGAAACACGTCGCTGCAAACTGCTGTTATGACCTCTTGCTGTTATTCGTGCTTCAACTGCTTTCAGATATTTTGCAAAGACTGTTTTTACAAGGGTTTTCAGTTTTGCTGTCAACGGTTCTGCATGTTTTGTTTTGTACGCTTTGGCTGTCATAAGCGGTGTCGGCTCGGGTAATGTGAACTCATTACTGTTTAATTGCTCTATTAAGTTTTCAATAACTCTTACGTCATCATAGGTTTCAATATTTTCTCGTAATGCATTTAGTTAAAATTGATTTTCGGATATTTCTTCTTTAAGTGCCTCAAACTC
>JAFUQS010000022.1 GCA_017472225.1 Clostridia bacterium
ATACATATTGATGAAGCTATGAAATTAAACAAAAAAGTCGAGTGTTCACACGAAATCCGTTATGAACACTCGAAATGGTGGGCAGGGATGGATTCGAACCATCGAAGTCGTTGACGGCAGATTTACAGTCTGCTCCCTTTGGCCACTCGGGAACCTACCCATATTAAAAAACTGGAGCTGGTGGACGGACTCGAACCCCCGACCTGCTGATTACAAATCAGCTGCTCTACCAACTGAGCTACACCAGCTTATTTTCCGTTTTGCAAGGTTTCCCTCGCTCAACGCTTGAATATAATATCACAACATTTTTTATTAGTCAATACTTTTTTTGAAAAAAATATAATTTTTTTGACAAGTTGCATTTTTTTATTTTTGCGTGGTTGAAATTTGCTTTTATGTTTACCTTGTTTTAGGCGGCAGAATATGTTATATTAGCAGTATACTGTATCAGAGGTGGTTTAATTATGACATTTGAAATAAAGGGTAATCAGTTTTATAAGGATAATGAGCCTGTTAAATTGATATCCGGTGCTGTGCATTACTTCAGAAATATGCCCGATACATGGTCGGATATCTTCAGAAAAATGCGAGCAATGGGGCTTAACTGCGTTGAAACCTACTGCGCCTGGAATATGCACGAAAAGCAACCCGGTGTGTTCGATTTTTCAGGTGTTCTCGATATTGCAGGCTTCATCCGTGCTGCCGGTGAAGAAGGTCTTATGGTTATTGTAAGACCGGGACCCTATATCTGTGCTGAATGGGAATTTGGGGGGCTGCCATGGTGGATTCAGGCAGATGATGAAATGGAAATACGCTGCTCAAATGCGGCTTACATAAAATGCTTTGACAGATATCTTGACCGCCTTTTTGATGAGGTACGGCCCCTGCTTTGTACCAACGGCGGACCTGTTATTATGCTTCAGTGTGAAAACGAATACGGCTATTATGGTGATGATAAGGAATATCTGAGATATCTGTATGACGGATACAGAAAAAGAGGGATTGATGTGCCCCTTTTCACATCTGACGGAACAAGCAGAGAAAACCTTCTTGACGGTGCGATTGAGGGTTGCCTGGCTACACTGAATTTTGGCAGCAGGGTAGAGGAAAACTTCAAGGCTCATGATGAACTGTTCCCTGATATGCCCAAAATGTGCATGGAAATGTGGAATGGTTGGTTTGATGCATGGGGTGATGATGCGCACCACACAACAAGTGCCGGGCAGTACGCTTCGGTGGTTGACGATATGCTGAATAAGGGCAGTCTTAATATGTATATGTTCATCGGCGGCACAAACTTCGGTTTTATGAGTGGAGCCAATCACTATGAAAAGTTTGCTCCCGATGTCACAAGCTATGACTATGATGCAATGCTTACGGAGTGCGGTGATATTACGGAAAAATACCGTCAGGTGCGTGAGGTTATCGCAAAGCATACAAAACGGGAGCTGCCTGCAATTCCTTGCGACAGACCGAAAAAAGCCTATGGCAGATTTACGCTCACAAGTTGGGCGGGTATATTTGATAATCTTGATAATCTGTCTTTTCCTGTTCATTCCGATGTTCCGAAATGTATGGAAAAATACGGTCAGGGATACGGATATATCGCATATCAGACAACGCTGAACCGTGACTATAATAATTCGACCCTCTCTTTTGAAAGCCTAGGTGACCGTGCTCAGATTTATATCAACAGAGATTTGGCAGGTATTGTATACATAAACGATTCCCTTGAAATTAAAATCACTGCCGGGGCGGGAGATGTTCTTACTGTGCTTTGTGAAAACATGGGCAGAGCAAACTTCGGCAGCAAAATGATGCGAAAAAAGGGTATAGCAGGTCGCTGCCTTATTGACAGTAAAATTCATTTCAATTGGAATGTATATACGCTGCCGATGGATAACTTGGATAAGCTTGTATATTCGGATAAGGCACCGTATGAAAAGTCGATTTTCTGTAAGGGAAGGTTCAATATCTCTGAAGCTTGTGACACCTTCCTGAAGCTTGATAATTTCACAAAAGGCTTTGTGGTAATCAACGGCTTTAATATCGGAAGATATTGGGAAATAGGGCCGCAAAAAACACTTTATGTTCCGGCTTCGCTTCTCAGAGAAGGGGAGAATGAAATTGTAATTTTTGAATCCGACGGACTTAAGGGTGCTCCTGAAATTGAATTTGTGGATAAACCTGTATTGGGTTGAACATATTGAAAAGGACCTGCGGGTTTTATCTTCTGTTAATGACGGAAAAATGTAATAGTTAAATATGTAAAAAACCATTGTAAAAAGCTGAATGCTTGATACAATGGTTTTCTGTTTTATCTTTACTGACTGCTGTCTGCTTAAAGTGTATTTACCTTCGCTTTTATGCACCGTGGTGAAAAACGGCAAGGCTTTATCTGTTCCTCTGACTCCGTACGCTCATGCCGCTTGGGCAATTACTTTTATCGGTTGTGATAAAAGTAAGCAAAAGCACGCTTTTTTATTGCTGATAATAAATCCCATAATTCGCTACTTTTTATAAAGCTTCTGCCCGCCTTCGTTTGTTGTTTTTCGCAGCGGGTCAGGGGGTCAGGAGACAGGAAAAGTCTCCTCTGCATAGGATGGGCTTTATTAAATTATCTGTCCCAGAAAAGCTTTACATTATCGAATGAGGGCTTGAATTTGCCTTCTTCAATGCCGTGAACAATTTCAACAACTCTCTTATTATAGGGGGTGGGGACACCGTATTTTTCGCCATATTCAACAACAACACCGTTGATGAAATCAACCTCGGTTTTCTTGCCGTGCTCAATATCCTGAAGCATACTTGCTTTCAGAAGACGGTGCTTTTTGATGCCGAGAGGAATGAGCATGAAGGAAATCTTTTTCTTAAAATTGCCCTTGAAACCGAAAAGTGCAGTAATGTTTTTGCCCTGAACGGGAGCAATTTTGATGTTTGCTTTTTCGGCAACATCAATGCATTCCTTGATAATCATCTGAACCATAGGGCGTGAGATTTTTGTTTCTGCAGCCTCACCAAAGGTTCCTCCTGTTACGGTTGACATACCGCTGAAGGCAGCATTGATAAGAAGCTTTGACCAACGCACACCGATGAAATTATCCTCAACCTCAACGGGGCACATAAGTTCAAGCAGTTTTTTTACTTCATGGAAGCGTTCATCCTGTTTGCCGCTGAAGGAGCCGAGACCGAAGGAAAGGGAGTCAGGCTCGCTTGTAAGCTCGGCAACACCGGGTTCAAGAAGGGTTGCACCCCATGCAACGGTGCAGCCGAGAGTTCTGTCTTCACCGACTACCTTCGAAACTGAAAGCTCCGGGATACCGTTCTGCATTGTGCAGACAAGGCAATCATCGTTCATAAAGGGGAGAAGACCTTCAAGCACTTCAACATTATAAAGCTGCTTTGTAAGAAGGATAATAAGGTCATATTTTTCTGTCATTTCGTCGGGAGTCATTGCCTTGACGGGGACGGTCATATCAACTGTACCTGTGATTTTTGCACCGTTCTTTTTCAGTGCTTCAACATGGGCTTTATTTCTGTTGATAAGGTCAATTTCTCCGCCGTTTTTGGTGATGTATGCTCCGAGGACTGTACCGAGGGAGCCTGCACCGTAAATACATGCTTTCATATTTTTCTTCCTTTCAGAATTAGTATTACAAAATTTATTGTAGCACAGTTTTTCTTGCTGTGCAAGGGTGTATTTTTGTTTCGCTTTTTTCTTTCAGGTGTACAGTACAACTCATAAGACCAATTCATCTTTTTTCTGAAAAACACTTTATATTTTTTGTTATTTATAGTATAATAAATTGATTATGCCCGTGAAACAGGCAAAACTATGTGTGAAAGTCAGGAGGGACAGTAAATGTTTGTGGATAAAGCCATAATAAAAATCAAAGCAGGTGACGGCGGTAACGGTGCCGTTGCATTTCATAGGGAAAAGTATATCGCCTCGGGTGGCCCTGATGGCGGTGACGGCGGAAAGGGCGGAGATATCGTTTTCGTTGTTGACGATAACCTTTCAACCCTAGCCGACTTCAAGTATAAAAGAAAGTATAAGGCTCCTAACGGTATGGACGGTCAGGGAAGCCGTAAAAACGGCAGAAAAGGTGAGGACCTTATCATCAAGGTTCCGAGAGGTACCGTTATCCGTGAAAACGAAAGCGGTGTCGTAATGGCAGATATGTCTACTGATGAACGCTTTGTTGCAGCAAAGGGCGGCAGAGGCGGTTGGGGCAACAGCCATTTTTCAACACCTACCCGTCAGACTCCGAGGTTTGCCAAAAGCGGCACACCCGGTGAGGATTGGGAAGTAACGCTTGAGCTTAAGCTTCTTGCCGATGTTGGACTTCTGGGCTTTCCGAATGTGGGTAAATCCAGCTTTATTTCTGTTGTAAGTCAGGCGAAGCCGATTATAGCAGATTATCACTTCACGACCATAACACCTGTGCTTGGTGTTGTATCCCTTGGCGAAGGCACATCCTTTGTCATTGCAGACATCCCGGGACTTATTGAAGGTGCAAGTGAGGGCGTAGGCCTCGGTCATGCTTTTTTAAGGCATGTTGACCGTTGTCGTATGCTCGTTCATATTGTTGATGTTGCAGGCAGTGAGGGCAGAGACCCGATCGAGGATTTTGAGAAAATCAATCTTGAGCTTGAACGCTTCAATCCGGAGCTTGCCACAAGACCTCAGATTGTTGTTGCAAACAAAATCGACCTTGCAACCGAAGAACAAATGGCTCGTTTCAGGGAGTACATTGAAAATCTCGGATATCAGTATTTTGAAATGTGTGCGCCTATTTCAGAGGGCACAAAGCAGGTTATTGATGCTGTTGCTGCAAAGCTGCATACACTTCCTCCCGTAAGAAGATATGAAACTGAGGAAATTCCCATGGAAACTCTCCTCAAAAAGCAGGATACAGGCTTTACAATCACTGTTGAAGACGATGTTTATATTGTTGAAGCACCGTGGCTTATCAAAATTATCTGCCGTACTGACCTTGACGACTACGAGTCACTTCAGTATTTCCAGAGAGTTCTCATTTCAAGCGGAATTATTGATGCACTTCGTGAAAAGGGAATTCAGGAAGGCGACATTGTAAGTATTTATGACTTTGAATTTGAATTTATGAACTAAAGAAATTATGAACAGACTGTACGATAAAAATTGTGATGTTAATAATTTAAGTCCGTTGAATCTTGCCTTTGTGGGGGACACGGTTTTTGACCTTTTTGTGAGGGAAAAGCTTGTTTGTGAAGCAAACAGACCTGTCAATAAGCTCCACAAAAGTGCAACGAAGCTGGTTAAGGCATCAGCTCAGGCTGATGCGGCAATGAGAATTACGGAAAATTTGACCGAAAAGGAGCTTTCTGTACTTAAAAGAGGAAGAAATGCTCATACTAACCACAAAGCAAAAAATGCAGATGTGGAAGATTATCATTACGCTACAGGTCTTGAAGCTCTTTTCGGCTATCTTTACCTGAGTGGTGAAATTGAAAGACTCCGTGAGCTTTTCAATCTGATAATTGAAAAAGAAAAAACGGATAACTGATTTTTTTGTCTGCGCTTTGCTTTTAATCTGCTTTCAGTGAGGTTAGTGAATGAGGGTCAAGCGTATTGTTACCGATTTGTTCTGCTGTGTTTCGGGCTCTGCTGTTTTCAGCTTTGCTTTAAATATGTTTGCAGTTCCGAATGATATTGTTCTTGGTGGGCTTACGGGTCTCGGAACAATAATAAACCATTTCTTTCCAACGGTGCCAATCGGTACGGCAATTTTCATGATGAATGTACCTTTGTTTGTTTCTGCAAAGGTGTTTCTGAAAAAGGGCGCACTTTCAAAAACCGTTATTGCAACGCTGATTTTTTCCGCTTTTATTGATATAGGCGCAGAGCTGATACCTCCTTACAGGGGTGATATAATGCTGAGCTGTATTTTCTGCGGAATTCTTTCGGGGCTCGGACTCGCTCTCGTTTTTCTCACAGGAGCCACAACCGGTGGTACTGATATCATTGCAATGCTTATCAAAAGCCGGAAGCCTACCCTTTCCATGGGAAGGGTGATGCTTGTGTCAGACGGTATAATTGTGCTTTTTTCAGGTGTTGTTTACGGTGAAATTGAAGCAATACTTTATGCCCTTATTGTAATCTTTTTAACCTCAAGGGTTATTGATTTTGTGCTTTACGGCGCAGAACACAGCAAAATGCTAATGATAGTTTCTGACAAAAATAAAGAGATTGCCGACACCATTATGTCTGATTTCATGAGGGGTGTCACCTTCCTTGAGGGGAAGGGAGGATATTCCCAAAAGCCGAAAACCATTCTCTGGTGTACCGTCAGAGCATCTCAGGTGAGGAACATCAACAGGGCTGTCAGGGATATTGACCCGGACGCCTTCACGGTAATCTGTGATGCAGGTGAGGTCATCGGGCAGGGCTTTACGGAGTAATACGGAACGGTGCAGTCAAGAAAATATCTGTCCGCAGAATTTATGTTGTATTTAAAACTAATTTATAATAAAAGGAGAGTAGCTTATGAATGCTAACAGCTCAAACGACGGCTTCTGGCTTATTAAAACTGCCGAGAAGAAGGTTAATGTAAAGGGAGCCGCTTATCTGGATTTGACTATATGTGATAAAAAGGGTGAAATGAACGGTAAGCTATGGGATTACAATGAGCTTGCTCATGGTGAATATGCACCGGGAGACCTTGTAAAAATCCGTGGCAGCATTACTGTTTTCAACGGCAACAGTCAGCTCAGAATTGACAGAATAAGAAGGGTTACACCGAATGATGGTGTTGATGTTTCGGATTTTGTTCCCACTGCCGAATATTCGGGAGAAATGATGCTGGGACTTGTTATGAATGTAATCGCTTCCGTTAAGGATACAGAGCTGCAGCAGCTTACATATGCCCTTGTGAAAGACAGGGAACAGGATATTCTTCATTGGCCTGCCGCTTTTAAGCTTCATCATGCAATCAGGGGCGGACTTTTATATCATACCCTTTCAATAATAAAGCTGGCTGATGCAGTCTGTGCAATTTATCCCTCAGTGGATAAGGATCTTCTTTCCTGCGGAGCAATTGTTCATGACCTTTGCAAAATTGATGAATTTGATTTAAGCTCTGCAGGTCTTGTAACAGGCTACAGTGTTAAGGGTGAGCTTATCGGACACCTTGTTATGGGTGCTGTTAAAATTGCGGAAAAGGCAAAGGAATTGGGCATAAGCGAAGAAAAGAGTATGCTTTTGCAGCACATGGTGATTTCTCACCACGGTGAGCCCGAATTCGGTGCTGCTGTGAGACCCATGTTCCTTGAAGCTGAAATTTTAAGTCAGCTTGACAAATTGGATGCAACAATTTATGAAATCACTTCTGCCGTATCTGAGGTTGAAAGCGGTGAATTCACAGGCAGACAGTGGGCTCTGGACAACAGAAAGCTTTATAACCACGGAAGAAAAGAATCATCACCGAAAGCAAACCTTGAGTGAAGTGAAGGCTGCATAGAATATAAGGGACAGTAACGGATAAACCGGAGCTTGGCTGCCCTCATCCCATGTCCCGTGACCTTTTTATTGGTAACACAAAGCAAAAAAATCCCATTTTACCGTGGAAAATTAAGTAAAAAGGTAGAAAAAACAAAAATACGGTTGTATTTACTTTAAGAATGTGATAATATTATCATAAGTTATTATGTCAAGGAGGATGTACTCGATGAGAGTTATCACAGGCTCCGCAAGAGGAAGACGTTTAATCACCCTTGAGGGCAACGATGTCAGACCCACAACGGATATTGTAAAAGAAGCTCTTTTCAGTATTATTCAGTTTGAACTTGAAGGCAGAAAGGTTCTTGACCTTTTCGGCGGATGCGGTCAGTTGGCAATTGAGGCACTTTCAAGAGGCGCCAGAGATGCCGTTATCGTTGACTGTTCAAAAAAGAGCATTGAGGTTATAAAAAAGAATCTTGAAACCACCGGTTTCACAAAGCAGGCCGTTGTTGTGTTTTCGGATGCTGAAGCTTTTCTTGTGAGAAGAAGTGAGAAATATGACATTGCACTTCTTGACCCGCCTTATTCCAATGGTCTTATAGAAAAGGTTCTTCCAAAGGTAGCTTCCTGCATGAATGAGGGCGGAGTCATAATCTGCGAAGCCCCTTTCAGTGACGAGCTTCCCGAGGCAGCAGGCAATTTCGAATTAAAAAAGAAGTACAGATACGGCAAAACGGGACTGTTCCTTTACAGACTCGCCAAAGAGGTGGAAATATAAATTGAAAGAAAGAATAGCAATTTATCCCGGTTCCTTTGATCCGGTGACTGAAGGACACCTTGAGATTATCAGAAGAAGCTCAAAGCTTTTTGATAAAATTATAGTTGTCGTTATGACGAATTACCGCAAAACAGGTCTTTATGCATTCAGTGTGGAAGAACGCATGGAGCTTATCAGAAAATGCACGGGTGATTTGAGTAATGTCAGCGTTGATTCATATATGGGACTTCTTGCCGACTATGCCAAGGCAAAAAATGCCACGGCTATAGTTAAGGGTCTGAGAGCTGTTTCAGACTTTGAGGATGAGTTTCAGCAGGCACTCGTTAACAAAAAGCTTAACGAGGAGGTTGAAACTGTCTTTCTGGCAGCAAGCTCCGAGCACATGTTTTTAAGCTCGAGCATGATTAAGCAAATTTGTCAGCTCGGCGGCGATATAACCCCGTTTGTACCGGGAGAAATTAAAAACGAAATAATTGAAAAGTTAAAGAAAGGGTAAGTTAATATGTCAAATTTTTATGATCTTGAAACAGACCTTGAAGTGGAAGATGTAACTTCCGGCGAAGAATACGAAGAATATGAGGAGATTTCCGAGTTCGGTGCTTATGATGCAGCAGACGCTGATTCAAAGTGGGGCGACATGGATTTTGAACAGCTTCTTGCAGAAATGTCAGATATGATTGCAACAAGCAAGAAGTACCTTTTCTTCTCAAAGAAAAAGAGAGTTGTCAACGGCGAAGAAATCACACATCTTGTTCAGTTCATCCAGAATAAGCTTCCCGGTGAAATTATTGCTGCAAGAGATATTCTTGACAGAGAAAATGCAATTATCACTGCTGCAAACGATGAAAAAGAAGCAATTCTTACCGAAGCTCACAGACAGGAAGTTGAAACCGTCAATAAGGCTAAGACTTACTATTCAGAGACCATCAAGAAGGCTCAGGATGATGCAGCATCAATCGTTGCAAGAGCAAAGCAGCAGGCTCAGGAAATGGTTGAAGAAAGCAACATCTACAAGATGGCAAGAGAAGAAGCTGAAAGAATCAAGGAAAACTGCGAAAGAGAAACTCAGGCAATGGTTGCAAAGGCAACTGAAGAATGTAATGAGTTCAGAGAGCAGGCAAGACAGTATGCAATTTCAGTTGTTGAAGGTGCCCGTGGCTTTGTTGCAAACAGCCTTGCAGGATACCAGGGTATTGCAATGACAAACCTTGACCAGATCAATAAGGTTAACAATCAGTTCCAGAGTGAATATGCAGCTCAGGTAAGAGCCCTCGGCATTTCTCAGGAATAAGCAACAGTTTTATAAATTAAAAAAATAATGGAGCAGAGGTTGTCCGAAGGGCATTCTGCTCCTGTTTTTTTGTTTAGGCTTATTGACAAATTAAATACGGATATGTAAAATAAAAATGTGACTTGTTCACAAAAAATATTTATATTCAGGAGATGATTTAATATGTGGGAAAGAATAGTTGCATTTTTTATGTCGATTATTGCATTTTTTGCCGGCTTGTTCGGAATAGACATGGAAGGTAATTCTGACTATGTTTATAAAAATCTTGCCTATGGCTCTCATGAACGCCAGATTATGGATTTATATCTGCCTGAAGAGAATGACGGTGAGGTTGGTCTTGTTCTTATGATTCACGGCGGTGCATGGATAGCCGGTGATAAGGATGCTTATAAGGATGCAATTAAAACAGCCTGTAATGATCTTGGTTATGCTGCTGCAGCCATCAATTATCGTTACCTTTCCGAGGATGTTGATATGCATGACATTATTGATGATATCGGAGCTTCGCTCAGCAAAATCAAGGAAACGGCAGCCGGAAAGGGAATTACAATCAACAAGGTGCTTCTCAGCGGATCCTCCGCCGGCGCACACCTTTCAATGCTTTATGCTTATTCCGAAAAGGAAACAGCACCAATAACTCCTGCCGCAGTTGTAAGCTATTGCGGACCGACAGACCTTACCGATGAAAATTATTACTATAATTCACTTCTCGGTATGAACAGTGAATTAGGCGACTATGAATGGATAGCAAAGCTGTTTTCCTTTGCTTGCGGACAGGATTTCGACTATGCGGGCAGAGCCGGTGCAATCGAAGCACTCAAGGCAGTGTCACCTCTTTATTATGTTGATGAAAATACTGTTCCTACGGTCATCAACCACGGTGAAAAGGATACTATCGTACCGTATAGCAATGCAACAGCCATTGTTGAAAAGTTCAAGCAGTGCGGTGTAGCCTACGATTTCAACAGTTATCCCAATTCAGGTCATGAGCTTGGCAATGACACTGAAAACGCACAGGTTGCCGATGATCTGCTTTATGAATATCTTATGACATATCTCGGCAGGGAAGCTACTGCAAAGTGGTAATTAGCGGTCAGCAGACAGTAGAAAGTAGTCAGGAAAAAAGATAAAACAGAGACCATTGTATCAAGCATTCAGCTTTTTACAATGGTTTTTTCATATTTAACTCTTTGATTTTTTGGGCGTTCAAAGGGGCTTTGCCTTTTTGTATCCCCTCATTTTTTATAATTTTTTATTGTATATATTTAAAAAAAGTGTTACAATCATTTTGGAGAAAATATTTTCAGGAGTGATTATTATGGAAAAATACGATATTCTTGTTGTGGGCGGTTCAACAACGGGCTCATGGTTTGCAAGAAGAATGGCAGAAGAGGGACACAAGGTTCTTGTGATTGAAAAGGAAAAGCCGGATGATGTTTCCCGTGCTTATGACATTTTTCACATGACCAAAAAGGAAATGGAGCAGTTCGGCCTTGAAATCCCCAAGGAAGGGGATAAGGAATTCGGTTTCTTTTTTGACGGCTCACCGATGCTGTCTCCCTTTGGCAATTATCCTAAAAAGACTGTGCCGAACACAATCGTGGGACTTCACAAGCATGACTACATAATGCTTATGAATGATTATGCCGAAAAGGCAGGGGCAAAAATTCTTTACGGTGCGGCATTTGTTGACTTTATTAAGGAAGGAAACAAAATTGTCGGCGCAAGGTATAAGACTGACGAAGGCGAAAAGGATGTTTATGCAAGTCTTGTTGCCGACTGTACGGGTATTCCTGCCGTGGCAAGAACAAAAATGCCTGACAGCTCAACCGTTGAAAATTATAAGCTCACACCGGAAGATATTTTTTATGTTGTGCTTTATTATGCAGTTTATGAAAGCGAAGATGTAAAGCCCGAAGAGCTTCACGCTTCATTCCTCAACTATAAGGCAGTGTGGTCTGCACCTTCAGGCAATCCCCACGGTGCAATTCTCGGCATCGGCGGAAATTACAGCTATGCTTATTCTGAAGAAGTATTCAAGGATTTCAGAAAAAATGTTCCCTGGCCGAGATATACCGTTGAAAAGGTTGAAAAGGGTATGACTCCTTATCGCAGAGGTATTTATTCCTTTGTTGATGATAACTTTATCGCTCTCGGTGACACTGCTTGCCTCACGAAACCCACCTGCGGTGAGGGCTGCACATCATCACTTGTTCAGTGTACAATCGCAGTAAAGGTTATTGATGAGCTGCTGAAAGAGGGTAAGGAGCTCACAAAGGAAAATATGTGGTGTATCAACAAGGAGTATCTCAGGCAGCAGGGTATTGCCTTCGATTCAATGAGAGCACTTCTTAAAGGCGTTGTTTCCACAAGCTATGAGGAAGCTGAATATATGTTCAAAAATGATATTATCTTCAGTGAAAAGATTCTTGGCGGAGGCGGTGAGGACCTTCAGATTTCACCTGCTGACATTGCAAAAATCGTATCCGGCATGGCAATTGGTGTTGCAACGGGCAAAATCAGGCCAACAACCGTTAAAAAAATAGTTAAGGGTCTTTTGCAAAGCGGTGAAATCACAAAGCTTTATGAGGAATATCCCGAAACACCTGCAGGTTATTGGGATTGGAAGAAAAAAGCAGATGAGCTTTGGGAAAAGGTAGGCCCCATGAGTGATATCTGCGACCCTGTTATTCTCAAAAGACTCGGAATAAAATAAACAATCATAAAAAAATCAGAAAAGCAATGTAAAGAGGAATTCTCTTTCTGAAAGCAGCCTGAGTCAGTAGTCAGTAGCCAGGGGTCAGTAGTCAGTAGTCGGTAGACAGTAGTCAGGAAAAAGATAAAACAATAAGGAATCTGTAAAAAATAAACAATCATTAAAAAATCAGAAAAACAAGGTAAAGAGGAATTCTCTTTCTGAAAGCAGTCCGTAGCGGGAGCGACTGTCGGACTACCGGTAGTGGAAAGGCAGACAAATAAATTAGACAATAGCAGACCTTGCGGAACAAATTAAACCAAGCGGCTCATTTTATTGAGCGTTGTTTTAATTAGAGCTGTTCGGCAACCGAGCCGTGGTACAGCACAACGGAGCAATCTGAAAATACCGATAAGAATAAAGATTGTTTCCTTATCCACGGTGAGCAGAAATGAATACCGAGTAAAGGATAGCACAAGCCTGACTCGGTATTTTTAGTTTTTGCGGAAGCTAATCAGCCAGCGTGCTTTTGCTTACTTTTGTCACGCTTGACAAAAGTAAGAGCCCAAGCGGCTCGAGCGAGCGGAGTCAGTGGAATAGATAAAACCTTGCCGTTTTTCACCACGGCACATAAAAACGAAGTCAAATACACCTTGAGTAGAAAGTAGTCAGGGGCAGTAGTCAGTATACCTGTTGGAAAGCTCTTGCTGCTGAAAAACTTGAAAAGTTTTTTCATAAAAGGTATTGACACAATTGATTTAGTGTGTTAATATGTTACCACGCTAAAGTGATGATATGAAATCACTTGTTAAAAATCAATGTATTCTGAAAGGAAGTAATCAAAATGAACAAAAAAATTATTGCTTTAATCCTTGCAGCTCTTGCAGTTGTAATGTGCTTTGCATTTGCAGCTTGCGGCGGCGAAAAGGCAACAAACGGAAATGCAGATGACACCACTGCAGCAGACACAGCAGCATCAGACCTTGCTTACATCAAGGAAAAGGGCAAGCTTGTTGTTGGTATGACTGTTTATGAGCCTATGAACTATAAGGATGCAGACGGCAATTGGACAGGCTTTGACACAGAATTTGCTGAAGCAGTTGCAGAAAAGCTCGGCGTTGAAGTTGAATTCATCGTTATCGATTGGGATAATAAGTTCTTTGAGCTTGAAGCAAAAGAAATCGACTGTATCTGGAACGGCATGACAATCACTGACGAAGCTCTCAAGAATGCAAGTGTATCCGACGCTTATGTTAAGAATGCTCAGGTTGTTGTTATGAAGAACGACAAGCTTGATTCATATGCAGATGCAGCTTCACTTGCAGAACTTAAGTTTGCAGCAGAAGCAGGCTCAGCAGGTGAAAAGGAAATTAAGGTTCTTGAAATTGAGGAATACACAGCAGTTGCTGACCAGGCAGCAGCACTTCTTGAGGTTGCAAGCGGCACCGCAGATGCTTGTGTTATCGATATCACAATGGCTAATGCTATGACAGGCGAAGGCACATCATATGCTGAACTCGGCTACAAGCTTGAGCTTTCAACTGAGGAATACGGTATTGCATTCCGTAAGGATTCCGATGCAACTGCAGAGGTTAACAAGATTATGGCTGACCTTGTCGCTGACGGTACACTTAAAGCTCTTGCAGACAAGTACGAACTCACACTCGCATAATTTCAGGCTGATCCTCTTTATAAATCCGGAAGACAGAAGGCTTTTGCCTCCTGTCTTTCCGTCGGTAAAGAAGAATTTTTAAACACAGAAAGGTAAAGGACTTTTTATGTTTTGGACAGTAACCTCAAGTCTTCTTGAAGGCTTCGGGAAAACATTTGAGATATTTGCTCTGACACTAATATTTTCTCTCCCATTAGGTCTTATCATGTCCTTTGGGTCAATGAGCAAATTTTCACCTGTTAAATATCTCACAAAGCTTATCGTCTGGGTGATAAGAGGAACACCTCTTATGCTTCAGCTTATCGTTATTTTCTACGGCCCCGGACTTATCGGAACTTGGGCAGCAGGCTTCACTGCAGACAATGCTCTGACACAGTGGTTGTGCTCCTTCGGTTGGTTCAACGGTATCATTGATTGGATGGCAACATGGGAAAGCTTTGATCGCTTCACGGCTGTTATTGTATCCTTTGTTATTAACTATTCATGCTACTTTTCAGAAATTTACCGTGGCGGAATTGAAAGCATACCCAAGGGACAGTACGAAGCGGGACAGGTGCTCGGTATGACAAAAACACAGACCTTCTTCAAGGTTGTGCTTTTGCAGGTTATCAAGCGTATTATTCCGCCCATGAGCAATGAAATTATTACCCTTGTCAAGGATACCTCACTTGCAAGAACAATTTCTGTTTATGAGATTATCTGGAGTGGCCAGCTCTTTATCAAGAGTGACGGACTTCTCTGGCCCTTGCTTTACACGGGTATATTCTATCTTGTGTTCAACGGACTTCTCACCATTCTTTTCGGTAAGCTCGAAAAGAAGCTTGACTATTTCAAATCATAAGGAGGGGAAAGTGTGGCTATACTTGAAGTAACAGATTTAAAAAAGAGCTTTGGCAAAACCAAGGTTCTCAAGGGTATTTCCCTTTCCCTCGAGGAAGGACAGGTAATGTCAATCATCGGCTCCTCCGGAAGCGGTAAAACAACCCTTCTCCGTTGCATAAACTTCCTTGAAACTGCTGACAGCGGCAGAATCATGGTTGACGGTGATGTGATTTTTGACGGTGAGGACAAGACAAAGCACAAGGCAAAGGAAACAAGAGAAAAGCAGCTTAAAATCGGTCTTGTGTTTCAGCAGTTCAATCTTTTTCCTCAGTATAATGTACTTGACAATGTTACACTTGCAGTAAAGCTCAAGGCTAAGGAAAGAGCTGATTATAAGCAGAATAAAAAGCAGATTCTCAAAGAAATTGACGATAAGGCCTTGAAGCTGCTTTCGGATATGGGCCTTGGTGACAAGGTTGACAGTTATCCTTGTCAGTTATCCGGCGGACAGCAGCAGCGTGTTTCCATCGCAAGAGCCATGGCGCTTGAGCCGAAGATACTTTTCTTTGACGAGCCTACATCAGCCCTTGACCCTGAGCTTACAGGTGAAATTCTCAAGGTTATCCGAGAGCTTGCAGAAAAGAATATGACAATGGTAATCGTAACCCACGAAATGAATTTCGCAAGAGAGGTTTCCGATTATATTGTATTTATGGATGATGGTGTTATTGCAGAGGAAGGCAGAGCAGAAGACGTTATCAATAATCCGAAAACAGAAAGATTACAGGCATTCCTGAGTAAAATCAGTGATTAAGCAAAAAATCAAGGAAAACAAAGCTGCATTTGATGAAATTGCAGAAAAGCTTAACGAAGCAATTGAACTGAAATGATAAAAGCATACCGTTGATTCTGAAGTCAACGGTATGCTTTTTGTATGCTGCTAATTCCGGCACTCGCCGTGCAGGCATTCTTTCTTGAAAGAAAGAATCAAAGAACTTTACTTATTCCAATTATCCATTTTGGTTTTCATTGCTTTAACTTCTGCCAGAACACATTCCGGTGACGGACCGCCCTTGACAGTTCTCTTTTTCACACATTCGTCAAGGTCAATTGCCGTGTAAACATCTTCATCAAAAAGGTCACACACAGCCTTATATTCAGAAATGGGAAGCGTTTCAAGTGTCAGTCCCTTGTCAATGCAGGTGGCAACAAGCATACCTGTTGCTTTATATGCATCTCTGAAAGGCAGTCCCTTGTAAACAAGATAGTCAGCACAGTCTGTGGCATTGATGAAGCCCTTCGCTGCTGCATTTCTCATATTTTCACGGTTTACAGTTGCAGTTTCAAGCATAGGCGCAAAGGTGTCAAGGCACATAATTACAGTATCAAGTGCATCAAACACAGCCTCTTTATCCTCCTGCATATCCTTGTTGTATGCAAGGGGAATACCCTTCATAACGGTGAGAAGTGTCTGCAGGTCACCGAAAACACGACCTGCCTTACCTCTTACAAGCTCTGCGATGTCGGGATTTTTTTTCTGGGGCATAATGCTGCTGCCTGTTGAGAAAGCATCATCAAGCTCAATGAATTTGAACTCCCATGAGCACCAGGCAATGATTTCCTCAGCAAAGCGTGAAAGGTGTACCATTATAATTGAAAGAGTGGAGAGCAATTCGAGAGCATAATCTCTGTCTGAAACACCGTCAAGGCTGTTGTCACTCACACCGTTGAGACCTAAAAGCTCAGCAACATATTCTCTGTCAAGGGGATATGTGGTGCCTGCAAGTGCACCGGAGCCGAGAGGAGATACAGCCATTCTCTTTTTGCAGTCATAAAGACGGTCAAGGTCACGCATGAGCATATTTGCATAAGCCAGAAGGTGGTGACCGAAGGTGACAGGCTGAGCACGCTGAAGGTGGGTATAGCCCGGCATAACCGCATCATAGTTTTCTTCTGCCTTATTTACAATAACCTCAATAAGGGACTTTACTGATTCTTCAAGAACCTTACATTGGTCAAGAAGATACAAACGAAGGTCAAGCGCAACCTGATCATTACGGCTTCTTGCGGTATGGAGTCTTTTTCCGCTGTCACCGATACGCTTTGTAAGCTCGCCTTCAACAAAGGTATGAATATCCTCTGCGGTCATATCAATTTCGAGTGCGCCACATTCAAGGTCTGCGGCAATTTCTTTGAGCGAAGCTACAATTTTATCGCTTTCGCTTTTATCAATGATTCCCTGTTTGCCAAGCATTGTTGCATGGGCAACAGAGCCCCTGATATCCTGCTGAGCCATACGGCAATCAAAGGGTATTGATGAATTGAAATCGTTGGTTTTTTTATCAAGTGATTTTTTAAATCGTCCTGTCCAAAGTGGCATAGGCTTATCCTCCTGAATAATTTTATTTATATCGTAGGGGCGCTCATTGGGCGTCCTTATTAAATCTGAAATGTTTGTAAATTCACATATTCATCGTCTTCGGACCATTTTAATGGATTATCTTCTATATATTGCCATTTATTTAAATATTCTTCCTCGTTACGGATTATCCGATCATGATACAACTTTTGCCAAGGAGAAAATCCAAGTTGTTTTGAAATGTAACCCTTCAATTGATTTACTATCGTTGCCGTGGATGGTGATATCGTATCGGGTATATGATGTATGGATAAAATCATATGTATATGATTAGGCATAATGACATACTTGTCAACATTTACTGTCGGATAAATGCTTGAAATTTTGTTAATAGCTGTTTCCGCAACCTTACCATAGGGAGAGAGTTCATAAACTACAGGACGGCCAATGGCCGCCCCTACGTTATTGTGTGAAACGCTCTGCCATAATATTGGATGTCTGTCTTTTGTGCATATTGTTATAAAGTATGCATTCGGGGACGAATAATCATAATTTTTAAGTCTGTAATCTTTTCTCTTATGAATCATATAACAATCTCGTTAAATTTTTCTTAGAATAATGTGATGAAAAAATGCAATTGCTTTGTATTCTTCAATTTCTGCAACACGGCTTTCTATTGTAAGCATCTTTTTCTGCCATTCTTTTTCACCTTGCATTTCTTGATTCTGCTGCAAATCCCAGAAAGTGCGTTGCCCCAAGACTTTATCAATAACTAACCCCTTAGTCCATTTGAGAAGGTCCTCGTCATCATAATAATTTATCGTACCGTATTTTTCTGCATTGCCGCTTTTACCGTCAAGTAACTCGTTTGCGTGGTCAAAATTATTGAGCAGAACAACCATTTGCATTACTCTTCCCGGCAAGTTGTGTTTCAGTATAGATAAAATGCCGTCTTTTTTAAGAAGTCTTGCAAATTCTTTTACAATCTCTTCTCTGAATTCAGCGTATTCAAGAACGTTGTGACAAAGAATGATATCAAAATAATTATCCTCAAATTCGCTTAATTTGTCAATACTTCCGCAAAGCTGAATGTAATTATTCTCCTTAAAACGCTCCTTAATCACATCTTCATCGGGCTCAACTGCAACAACTTCATTGTTCTGTGCATAGTGACAGGCAGTCATTCCGTTCCCTGAACCGAAATCGAGTATTTTCTTTCCATTGATATTTCCGATTTGTGCCCAAGTCATTTCTTTTTGCAATTGTTCCCAAACTGATATTTTCATTATAAACTCCTGTTAGTAAAAATAAGGGCTGTTATAAAACAGCCCTGAATTATAATTATTTAATATCCCAATCCTTTGAAAGCATAGCCTTAACCTTGAGGGGAAGACCGAAGAGGTTGATGAAGCCCTGTGAATCCATCTGGTTGTAGCAATCGTCTTCGTCAAAGGTTGCCATATCTTCACTGTAAAGTGAATAGGGAGACTTCATACCTGCGCCGATGATGTTGCCCTTGTAAAGCTTGAGCTTAACTTCACCTGTAACGGTTTCCTGAGTCTTGTCAACAAAAGCTGCAAGAGCTTCACGGCAGGGTGTGAACCACTGACCGTAGTATACGAGCTCAGCATATTTAACGGAAAGCTGTTCCTTCAGGTGCTGAGTATCTCTGTCAAGGCAAAGCTGTTCAAGCATTTCGTGAGCCTTGTAAAGGATTGTTCCGCCCGGTGTTTCGTAAACGCCACGGCTCTTCATACCAACAAGACGGTTTTCAACCATGTCGGAGATACCGATGCCGTTTGCGCCGCCGATTTCGTTAAGAGCCTTGACCATTGCGGGTCCGTCAAGCTTTTCACCGTTGAGAGTTGTGGGAATACCCTTTTCAAAGCCGAGGGTGATGTATGTGGGAACATCGGGAGCCTTTTCGGGAGTTACGCCCATTTCAAGAATTTCATCGTACTTGGGCTCGTTTGCGGGGTCTTCAAGGTCGAGACCTTCGTGTGAAAGGTGCCAGATGTTCTTATCCTTTGAATAGTTTGTCTCTCTTGTAATTTTAAGAGGGATGTTCTTTTTGATTGCATATTCGATTTCATCTTCACGGCTCTTGAATTCCCATGTTCTCCAGGGAGCAATGATTTCCATTTCAGGTGCGAATGCCTTGATTGCAAGCTCAAAACGAACCTGGTCATTACCCTTACCTGTGCAGCCGTGACAGATTGCATCTGCGCCTTCAGCCTTTGCAATTTCAACAATTCTCTTTGCAATAAGAGGACGGGCAAAGGATGTGCCGAGAAGGTACATACCTTCGTAAACAGCACCTGCCTTGAGTGTGGGATAAATATAATCTTCAACGAATTCCTTGTTAAGGTCTTCGATGTAAAGCTTTGATGCACCTGTTTTGATAGCCTTTTCTTCAAGTCCGTCAAGCTCAGTACCCTGTCCTACGTCACCTGAAACTGCGATAACCTCACAGCCTTCATAGTTTTCTTTGAGCCAGGGAATGATGATTGATGTATCAAGACCGCCTGAATAAGCGAGAACAATTTTTTTAATCTGTTTCATTTTCAATTACTCCGTTCTTTTAAAGTGTGATATTGATTATACGGATTTTTATGCAAAAGTCAAGCCTGAAATTGAATATTTTTGAGATTTTATGCAAAATTGTTGAATAGTCACATTGAAAAAGTGAAAATTAAATCCCATTTGTGCATAAACAATATAAAATATGCAAAAAAAGCGGAAACTCCGCCGGAAAAACGGAGTTTCAAAGCTTTATCAGTCAGCCTTGTAGAATTCGTAGCAAGCTCTGTAGGTGCTGTAAACATCGAATTTTGACACGATTTCATAGGGTGCGTGCATTGAAAGCACGGGAACACCAAGGTCAACAACATCAACGCCGAGGTTTGCAATATACATTGCAACGGTTCCTCCTCCGCCCTCGTCAACCTTACCAAGCTCACCGATCTGCCAGGATACATTTGCATTGTCGAGAACACGGCGAACCTTACCCATGAATTCGGCAGATGCATCGGAGGTGCCTGATTTACCTCTTGCACCTGTATACTTTGTGATAACTGCGCCGTGGTTGAGTGTGCAGCAGTTATATTTATCATGAACTGAGGGGAAGTTGGGGTCAAAGCCTGCATTAACATCGGCTGAAAGACATTCGGATTTTGAAAGCACATCTCTGCCCTTAACGCCGTCCATATCTGCAAGGTCATAGATGAAATACTTGAGATATGAGGAATTGAGACCTGTATTGCCGTCGCTGCCGACTTCTTCCTTGTCCGAAAGCACGGTTACAATTGTTCTTTCCGGTGCATCACAGTCGAAAACAGCTTCCATTGCGGGATAAGCGCAAACTCTGTCATCATGACCGTAGGCACCGATGAGGCTTCTGTCAAAACCGATGTCGGAAACGGGGAAAGCGGGAACAAGCTCAAGCTCGGCTGAGATGAAGTCCTTTTCTGTCACACCGTATTTTTCATGAAGAATGTTGAGAATGTTAAGCTTCACAAGCTCACTGCCTGCATCTGATTTGAAGGGTCTTGAACCGATGAGAATGTTAAGCTCTTCACCCTTGATGCCTTCGTTAAGGTTGCGTGTGCCCTGTTCCTTACCAAGGTGGGGGAGAAGGTCTGTTACAACAAACTTAGGCTCGCCTTCCTTTTCACCGATGTTGATTTTCACGCTTTCACCGTCTGCTTTAATCATAACACCGTGAAGTGAAAGGGGAATTGCAACCCACTGATACTTTTTGATTCCGCCGTAGTAATGTGTTTTGAAATAAGCAAGCTCGCTGTCTTCATAAAGGGGAGTGGGTTTAAGGTCAAGACGGGGAGAGTCGATGTGAGAAGCCACAATCTTTACACCCTCTTTTGCACCATTCTTACCCATAACAGCAAGAATTACTGACTTGCCTCTGTTGTTGACATAAACCTTGTCACCTGCTTTATAGGTTTTTGTTTTGTCAAATTCTGTGAAGCCCTTGGCAGCAGCCTTTTCGAGAACATATTCAACACATTCTCTTTCTGTTTTGCCTTCCTGAAGGAAGTGCTTATAGCCTTCACAGAAGCCGTCAGCCTTCAGAATTTCTTCATCGCTCATGGCTTTGCTGAAGTGCTCTTTTTTGAATGCAAGCTTTTCCATGAGAAGCTCGGCTGCATTTTTTTCTTTTTCCATAATTATGCGTCCTTTCTGTAATAAAGTAAATCATATATATTTTTGGTTTTCATAACCTTATGGACATAATTTTTTGTTGACGGAAAGGGGATGTCGTAAAGAGTCTCTCCGTCAAGGGAATATCTTTCATCCTGAAGCCACTTTCTCACATTACCCATACCTGCATGGTAGGCTGCAAGGGCGGCTTCCTCGTTTTTGAATTCCTGCATAAGCATACCGTAAAAATAACATCCGTATTTTATTGAGGTTTCCGGGTCATATAAAGCATCGTCGGAAAGCTTTTCGCCCGTTTTGGTCTGAAGCCAGAAAAAAGTTTCGGGCATAATCTGCATAAGTCCCCTTGCTCCGACAGAAGATTCTGCATTTTTATCAAAACCGCTTTCACATTCAATCACTGCGAAGACAAAAGAAGGTGAAAGGTTGTTTTCCTTGGAGTATATTTCGACAAATTTGTTATAGTCAATCGGATATAATACCTTAAGTATTGACACCGTACCGAAGAAAATAACCGATAGGGTGAGAATAAAAATCAGAAGGGAATGGAGAATTTTTTTCTTTTCAGTCATTCAAAAGCTCCTCAAGGGGTATGAGCTCACTGCGAAGGTCAAAAGGCTCATAATTCCTGATGATTATATGAGCACGGGAAAAATAATATTCATCATCTCTCTGAGCTTTTATGCGGGTCATGGCAGCTTCAACGGAAATGCCGTCTCTTTTAAGAATTCTCTGAAGTCTTATTTCTTCGGGCGCAGTGACAACAACAATTTTCTGACAAAGATTTTTGCAGTCACTTTCCAGAAGTGCCGCTGCATCAATCACTGCGGCTCTGCAGCCTTCCTTTTCCGCTTTTATGATATCCGCCTTAAACTGCTTTGTTATATGAGGATGAGTGACAGAATTGAGCATTTTGGTGTTTTCAGGGGTGGAAAAGGCTCTTTGTGCCACCAGCCTTCGGTCAATATTTCCGTCGGGCAGAATAATATCCTCACCAAAAAAATCAGAAAGCTCCTTTACGGCGGGTTTCCCCGGCAAAAGAATATCTCTTGCAATTTTGTCGCCGTCAATTATAAAGCAGCCTTTTGTTCTGAGATATTCTGCAACAGTGCTTTTCCCTGCACCGGTTTTGCCTGTAAGACCTATTACTAACACGCTTATCACCTATAATTCAATAACATTAAATCCTGCGGCTCTTATGAGTCGGTTGAAAACTGCAAGTCCCACACCGTCTTTTTCGGGAAGTCTGGCAAAAACCTTTTCGGCTTTAATTTCATCAAGCCTGCGAAGGGCATCGAAAATCTGCTTTGCCTGACTTGAGGGGTCGTTTTTTCTGCCGTAGGTCAGGCAGGGAACCGTAAGTCCCTTTTCCTCACCCTCGAAGCACAAGGCAACAGTGCCGTCACTCTTGTTTTTTTCAACATAACCGACAAACTCGGTGAGGCTGCTTTTGATAAGCACAACCTGAGCTGCGGGGGCATAGTGCTTATATTTCATGCCGGGTGAAGCGGCTTCGGCACCTTCGGGCAGCTTGTTGAAAACTGCATCGTCAATTTCAATTTCACCCAGAACAGATGTGAGCATTTCAGGGGTAATACCACCCGGTCTCAGAAGCCTCGGCGGATTGACGGCAAGTGAAATTACGGTGGATTCAACACCGACGGTACATTCGCCTGAATCCACAATAACATCAATTTTGCCGTTCATGTCATCAATAACATGCTTTGCTGAGGTGGGGCTCGGCTTCCCTGAAAGGTTTGCAGAGGGAGCAGCAAGAGGTACGCCTGCCGAATCAATTATCGCCCTTGCAATTTCATTGCCGGGCATTCTCACTGCAACGGTGGGAAGCTTTCCGCTTACCTCATCGGGTACAAGGTCACTTTTCGGCAGAATGATTGTCAGAGGTCCGGGCCAGAAGGCGTCAGCAAGAGCCTTTGCCGTTTCGGGAATTTCCTTGACAAGAGGTGCCCATTCATCAAAGGAGCTGATGTGAACAATCAAGGGATTGTCCGATGGTCTGCCCTTGGCTTCAAATATTCTTTTTGCACATTCTCCCCTGAGGGCATTGCCTGCAAGGCCGTAGACCGTTTCTGTAGGAATGGCGGCAAGACCGCCTTCACGGAGAATTTCACCGACCAGCTTTATTTTTTCATCGTCGGGTGCGTCAATTTTTAAAATTCTTGTTTCCATATTAAAGTATCACTCGTTTGCGCTTTTGAGCTTTTCGGCGGTGAAATAGGTTATGAGGGCATCAATAACCTCATCAAGGTCACCGTTCAGAATCTGCTCAAGCTTATATATTGTAAGTCCTATTCTGTGGTCGGAAAGACGACCCTGAGGATAGTTGTATGTTCTTATTCTTTCACTTCTGTCACCTGTGCCGACCTGATTTTTTCTTTCGTCGGCAATTGAGGACATCTGCTTTTGCATTTCAGCCTCAAGGATTTTTGAACGGAGAATTTTCATCGCCTTATCCTTGTTTTTATGCTGGCTTCTTTCATCCTGACATTCAACGATTGTGCCTGTCGGTATATGTGTTATACGGATTGCTGATTCTGTTTTGTTAACATGCTGACCGCCTGCACCGCTTGAGCGGAAGGTGTCAATCTGCAAATCGGCAGGGTTAATTTCAACATCAACCTCTTCAGCTTCGGGCAGAACGGCAACGGTTGCCGTTGAAGTGTGAATTCTTCCCTGTGTTTCCGTTTCGGGAACTCTTTGCACACGGTGAACACCGCTTTCAAATTTGAAGCGAGAATATGCACCCTCACCGCTTATCATGAAGGATACTTCCTTGAAGCCGCCGAGCTCTGTCGGGTTGGAGGAAAGAATTTCCGTTTTCCAGCGCTTGCTTTCAGCGTACATGGAATACATTCTGTAAAGCACACCTGCAAAAAGTGCTGATTCCTCACCGCCTGCGCCGCCACGGATTTCAACAATAACATTTTTGTCATCATTCGGGTCCTTGGGAAGCAGAAGAATTTTCAGCTCCTCATATATTTTTTCCCGTTGCTCACCGGCACTCTGATATTCTTCAAAGACCATTTCACGGAAGTCCTTGTCAAGGCCACCCTCATCAAGCATTTCCTTTGCGGAAAGGTATTCTTCATCTGTTTTTTTATATTCCCTGAATTTTTCAACAATCGGAGACAGGGTCTTGTGCTCCTTCATAAGTGATGAGTATTTTGCCATGTCAGACACAACATCAGGGTTATAGAGAAGTGAGTTGATTTCTTCAAAGCGTTCTTCAACCAAAGTTAATTTATTAAGCATAAAGTGACTCCTTTGTTTCAATAATTATTTTATATCGGAACAAAGAGCTAAAGGACTTCACCGTCTCTTATCACCTTTTTGATATTTTTCTCGGCTTTAAGTCTCGGAACCATAACAAGGTGACCGCATTTTCTGCATTCAAGCTTGAAGTCCATGCCTGAGCGTACAACGGAAAATTCATTGTTGCCGCAGGGGTGGTTCTTTTTCATAACAAGCACATCACCGACACGAATATCCATAATCAGCGTATCCTCCATATATTTATTGATTCTGAAAAAAGTCAATTATTTATAAAGTATACCATATTATGAGGGGGAATATCAATCATAAAGTCAAAATAAAATAAATAAATCAGAAAAAATAAACATATAAATGAAAACATAATGTTTGTTTAACTTTATAGTCCGTAAGACAGAAAGGGTTTTAAAAATGAAAAAGTATTTTCCTGAAAACTATCTTATTCTCACTGAGGAGAACAAGAACATTCTCTCATCAAAGGCGGCAATCAAGGAAGCCTTTTACAGCGGCAAAATTCTTGAGGTCAGAGCAACCGTGTGCGACAAGGACCATAACCTTCATGTTGACCTTGGTGTGATGAAGGGTATCATTCCGAGAAACGAGGGAGCCATCGGTATTGACGACGGCTCCGTCAGGGATATCGCAATTATTTCAAGGGTGAATAAGCCTGTTGTGTGCAAAATTATTGATTTTCAAACAGATGAAAAGGGAGAAACCATTGCCGTGCTCAGCCGGAAGGCTGTGCAGAATGACTGCATGAGAGATTATATTGCAAAGCTTTCTCCGGGCTGTGTTATCGATGCCGTTGTAACTCATATGGAGACTTTCGGTGTTTTTGCCGATATCGGCGCAGGTATTTCTGCACTGATGCCCATTGATTCGATTTCGATTTCAAGAATTCCTCACCCGAGTGCAAGGTTCACTCCGGGACAAAAAATAAAAGCTGTTGTCAAAAGCATTGACGAAAGCGGCAGAATAACCTTAAGCTATAAGGAGCTTCTGGGAACATGGGAGGAAAATGCTGCGCTTTTCAAAGCGGGCGAGACTGTTCCCGGTATTGTACGCTCCGTTGAAAGATACGGAATTTTTGTTGAGCTCAAGCCAAATCTTGCAGGCCTTGCCGAATATGTGCCGGGAGTAGTACCGGGACAGCATGCAAGTGTATACATCAAAAATCTTATTCCCGAAAGAATGAAAATCAAGCTTATAATTGTCGACTCCTTTGATGCCGAATATCCCAACGAGCCTGTTAATTATTACAACACCTCCGACTTTATTGACCGATGGGTATATTCTCCTGAGGGCTGCGAAAAAACGGTTGAAACAGTTTTTTGCGATGATGAGTTGACTAAAGAAGCAATTTGATATAAAATAAATAAGTATTACAAATTTTACAAGGAAGGCGAAAATATGGAAATTAAAAAGATCTTCAGAAAGCGCAATTCATCAATCAAATTTGCCGCAGCAAAAAGCGTTGTTTCGGCAGTTACCGCTGCAGATGACATTCTTTGCTCGCCGCCGGATTTAAGCAAGGCGAAAAAAGTGCTTTTCGTTCAGCCTCATCCCGATGACAATCAGATTGGTGCCGGCGGAACAATGGCATGGCTTCGTTCACTCGGTGTTGAGGTTTATGAGCTTACTGTTACCGATGACAGATATGCCGACCCGAAATATATCGGCAAGGAAAATGATGTGCAGACCGTAAGACAGAAGGAGGCACTTGCCGCACAGAGATGCCTTGGTGTTAAAAATGCAGGCTTCCTCGGCTTTGCCGATAAGAATGATAACTCTGTAAGAGAGATATCTCTCAAGGTTATGGAGGTTATCAGAAAAATTCAGCCGGATTATGTTCTCACCGTTGACCCTCTGCTTGAAACAGAATGTCACAGTGACCACATCAAGGTTGGTACTGCAGTTAAATATGCCTGTATGGACTCCGAGTGTAATTTCTACCCCGAATTTGTGAACGGCAAACTCCGTGATGATGCATGGAAGGTGAAGGGCGTAGGCTTCTATTACACAGATAAGCCCAATACACTTGTTGACATCACAGATTTTGAAGAACTTAAGATGAAGTCAATAAAGTGCCACAAATCTCAGGCAGAGCCTACACTTCTTGCCGCAATCATGCTTCAGCAGAAGATGTTCGCAGAAGGTACGGAATTCAAGGCAGCAGAGCCGTTGAGACTTCTTTCAGGTCTTCAGATGCACTGCTTCAATCTCCCTGTGAGATAATAAACAATTAAAAGGACAGCAAAGAAAAATGACAGTAATAGTTTATGTTTCAAATACAGGCTCTGCAAAGCAGTATGCCGAAATGTTAGGCGAAAAAACAGGATATCCCGTTTTTGATTTTGCAAATGCAAGTGATGTTCCTGCAGACGCTCAGGTTATTTTTATCGGATGGGTTATGGCAGGCACTGTTCAGGGGCTTAAAGAGGCGAGAGACCTTTTCACAATAAAGGCGGTTTGCCCTGTAGGTATGATGAAAAGCGAAAAGCAGGATGCAGAGCTTAAAACAAAGAATGCAATAACCGAACCGATGTTTTCTCTTCTCGGCAATTTCCACATTGATAATCTCAGCGGAATGTACAAAATGATGATGAACATGATGCTTAAGATGATGAAATCAAAGCTGAAGCAGGATGATGTTCCCGACGGACAAAAGGCGGTTGAAGCTCTCGAAAAGGGTGTGGACTGTGTAAGTGAGGAGCATCTCGGTGAGATTATGGGATGGCTTGATGAATAATAACATCAGAAAGGGGCTGTAGAAAAGACAACCCTTGTCAACGCCATGAAAATCAAATAGTTAAATATGCAAAAACCATTGTAAAAAGCTGTGAATGCTTGATACAATGGTTTTATATTTTCCTGACTGCTGACTCCTGACTACTGTCTACTTAAGGTGTATTTACCTTCGCTTTTATGTGCCGTGGTGATGAATGGCAAGGTTTTATTTATTCCTCTGACTCCGTACGCTCGAGCCGCTTGGGCTCTTACTTTTGTCGGTTGTGACAAAAGTAAGCAAAAGCACGCATTTTTGAGGATTAACCTCCGCAAGAACTAAAAATACCGAGTCAGGCTTATGATACCCTTTACTCGGTATTCTTTTCTGCTCACCGTGG
>JAFUQS010000023.1 GCA_017472225.1 Clostridia bacterium
AAACAACGCTCAATAAATTGAGCCGCTTGGTTTAATTTGTTCCGTAAGGTATGCTATTGTCTGATTTATTTGTCTGCCTTTCCACTGCCTGTAGTCCGACAGTCGCTCCCGCTACAAGCTGCTTTCTGAAAGAGAATTCCTCTTTACGTTGTTATTCTTTCTTTTTAATGATTGTTTATTTTTTACAGACTCCTTATTGTTTTATCTTTTCCTGACTACTGACTACTGTCTACTGATCCCTGTCTACTGTCTACCGACTACTGACTACTGAACCTGTCCCGCTGCGAAAACAACAAACGAAGGCGGGAAGAAGCTTTATAAAAAGCAACCGATTGCGGGATTTATTATAAGTAATAAAAAAGTAGAAGCCGGGGCGCTTCGTAGTTTGTTGTTGAAGGCGGACTAACGGTATATTATAAAAATAAAAAGCCGTGTCTACAAAAAAAGCGTGCTTTTGCTTACTTTTGTCACAACCGACAAAAGTAAGAGCCCAAGCGGCTCGAGCGTACGGAGTCAGAGGAATAAATAAAACCTTGCCGTTTTTCACCACGGTACATAAAAGCGAAGCTAAATACACTTAAATTGGTCATAGGTCCTGCCTACTGCCTACTAAAAAGGACGCCCAACGGGCGTCCCGATATTCAATTCTGTCTGTTGTCTTTTCCGCAGAAAAGCATAAGAAGATAATTGCCCATGATTCTTGAAGCGACTCTCGGGTGGTAAACATCCTCAAGCTCTTTAACAGAAAGGTTTGAGTTGATTATTGTGGGAAGTGAGCGAAGATGCCTTGTGTTGATAATGTTGTAAATTTCAGCCTTTGTGAACTGAGTCTGAAATTCGCAGCCGAGGTCATCAATTATGAGAAGGTCACATTCAAGAATTTCATCCTTGAAGGAGCTGTCGGAGGTGCTTCTTGAAAAATGCTCCTTTTCAAGCTTGTCCATAAGGTTCTGTGCGCTTTCATAATGCACATTATAGCCCTTGTCAATAACCCTTCCTGCAATTGCAAGTGAAAGGTGAGTTTTGCCGAGTCCCGTAAGACCCGTCATAAAAATGCTTTTGTTTTTGAGAGTGAAATTATCGGCATAGCTGCGGCAAAGCTCAAATACGGACTGCATATGCTCCTTTTGATTAACGCCCAGAGCTTTGTCAACAATGTCGGGGTAATATCTGAGCTTGAAGGAGTCAAAGCTGCACTTGTCAAGGGGAGCCTGTCTGTTGATTTCTTCTCTTGCAATTTCCTTGATAAGCTGAAGGTGACACTGACAGTAATGCTCATCATGAAAGCCGGTATCCTTGCAAACGGGGCAGGAATATCGGACATCGAGATAATCCTCAGGATAACCGTTCTGCTTTAAAAGAGCCTTTCTTTTGTCCTGAGCCGCAATGCTTTTAATGGAAAGGCTTTTCACATATTCCTTTGCATCGCCACCCATACCTACAGCCTTGATTACACTTGCTCCGTAGGAAGCCATTTCACTTTCAATGGTAAGGATTTCGGGGCATTTTGCCACTGTGAGGCTGTGCCTTGTCATCTGATCCTGCTCGGCTTGTCTGCGGCGGGCACTCAGGCGGTTTTTCGCTTCCATATAAACACTTCTTTTGTATGCCATTTTTCACACCTCTTTTCAATCAGTCATTTTCAATTTTAACATTCTTCAGGTTGATTGCATTCTGCATATATTTGTCAATGTCATAGGATACCTCCCTGGCATTGTCCGTGGTTTTATTTTTGCCTGTTGTTTTCTGCTGACGCTCAGCCCATTGCTTTTGTACATTTTCAATGTCCGTGGGAGTTCTGACTCCTGCGACATGCCAATTTCTGATGATTTTATCCATATAGGGCATACTCATTTTTCCTGTTCGGTCAATGGATTCCTCATAGGCATAGAAAATCATATCGGCATTATATCCGTATTCCTTCACCCAGACGGAAAGAAACTTTCTTTGCTTTTCTGTGGGGTTACGGTTGGTAATTTCCGTCATCTGACGCAGCTTTGCCCATGTTTCGTCAACTATTGTGTGTTCGGAAAGATATTCGTCAACGGCTTCAAGGGTATTAACCTCATTTTCGCACCAGATTTTGCCTATTCTCGCAATCTGACTGTAGCCGGTTTTCTTTTGGTCAACGGCATATTGCACTGCCATAAGAATAACCTCAATGGGAAGTCCGTAGCCGTCATACATCATGATGAGCACTGCCTGACCCTCATAGCCGATGGTTTTGCCTAAAATTACCTGAGCTTCCTGAAAAAGGGTTGAAAGCTCGGCACATTCCTTGACTCTTGCTGCAACCTGCTCATGGCTGGGGCGGGGGATATCAAGTGTGGGAACTGACTTTTTCTGAGGAGCTTCTGTTTCAGGTTCTTCTTTTTTGGTCGGAGCTTTCTGAATTTTAATTGTGGTTGTCGGCTCAGGGATAAGGGGAGACGGGGAGGGAGTCTGTCCGTCTTTTATAACAAGACCTCTTTCCTGCCAGAAAATCAAGGCGTCAAGAATATCCGCCTTGTCATAAAGCAGAGCATCGGACATTTTTTCAATTGAAAGGTCGCTGTCATTTACATGACGAAGAAGATACAGCATCGTTTTGAGCTGTACCGCACTTGCGAGCCTTATATTTTCGTCCACCAAGCTGTTGGGAACGGGGAAAATGCCTGTAAGACAAAGGGGATTTAACTTGAATTCCATCTGTTTTCTACCTTTTATTTTTTTATATTTGAGGAACATATAGGGACCGGCAAGCCGTGTCCCTAAACGCAATAAAGAACTGTATATTTTTAATATTTGCCCAGATACTTATCAATTTCCCACTGTGAAACTCTTGTTGAATATTCCTTCCATTCCTCTTCCTTTGCTTCAATATACTTGCCGTAAACGTGTTCGCCTACTGCATATTTTGCAAAGTCGCTGTTTTTGAATTCCTTAACAGCCTCATGCAATGTTTTGGGAAGGGAGTGAATATCAGCTTCCTTTCTCTGTGCGGGAGTGAGGTCAAAAATGTTTGAATCCTTCGGCGGGGGAGGTGTCATACCCTTTTCAACGCCGTCAAGACCTGCCTGAAGAACGGCAGCCATAGCAAGATAGGGGTTTGCTGAGGGGTCGGGATTGCGAAGCTCAATTCTTGTGCCTGAGCCTCTTGCTGTGGGAATACGGATGAGGGGACTTCTGTTCTTGGCACTCCAGGCGATATAAACGGGAGCTTCATAGCCGGGAACAAGTCTCTTATATGAATTGACAATGGGGTTGGTCAGAACAGTGATAGCCTTGATGTGATGCATAACACCTGCAACAAAGCTGTAAGCAGTTTCTGAAAGACCGGCTGCATCATTTTCGTCACAGAAAACATTTTTACCGTCCTTGAAAAGGGAAAGGTTGATGTGCATACCGCTGCCGCAGATACCGTAAACAGGCTTGGGCATGAAGGTTGCGTAAAGATTGTGACGGTTTGCAAGGTTTTTAACAACATACTTGAAGGTCATAACATTGTCAGCTGTTCTGAGCACCTCGTCATATTTGAAGTCAATTTCGTGCTGAGCAATTGCATTTTCGTGATGTGAGGCTTCAATTTCAAAGCCCATTTCTTCAAGGCAAAGGCAGATGTCACGTCTGCAGCCCTCACCTCTGTCAACGGGACCAAGGTCAAAGTAGCCGCCCATATCAAAGGTGTTGGTGGTTGCCTTGCCGTTCTGATCAAGATGGAAAAGGAAAAATTCACATTCCGGGCCTACATTACAGGTGAAGCCCATATCAGCCGCTTTTTTGATTGCACGGCGAAGAACATATCTCGGGTCGCCCTCAAAGGGAGTGCCGTCTGCGTGATATACATCACAGATAAGTCTTGCAGTTTTGCCCTCGTCACAGTCCCAGGGGAGAATGACAAAGGAATCAAGGTCAGGGTGAAGACACATATCACTTTCTTCAATTCTTACAAAGCCGTCAATTGATGAGCCGTCAAACATACAACGGTTATCAAGAGCCTTTTCAAGCTGACTTGTTGTGACGGACACACTTTTGAGCATACCTAAAATATCGGTGAACTGAAGACAGATGAAATTAACCTTCTCATCCTTGACTATGCGGATAATGTCTTCCTTTGTATATCTTGCCATATGAATACTCCTTTTTTCGGGATTGATTTTAAAAATGCTTATTCAACTTAATATACCACTTAAAGGTCAGATTGTCAATATTATAGCCCATACCCTTTTTTTGACACAACATAAGCAGAGTATCTTTATATATTATGAAAAAACGGACATAACGAGAGTAAGGTGACCTTCAATTCTGCATTAAACGGCGTAGCCTCCGTCAACGGCAATGGTCTGCCCTGTGATAAAGGAGGCCTTTTCACTTGCAAGAAAAACTGCGAGTGCGGCAACATCCTCCGGCTTACCCTTTCGCATAAGAGGAGTGGCGTCTGTAATTTCGTCAATGTCAGCTTGTGAAAGGTGAGCGTTCATTTTTGTGTCAATGAAACCGGGAGCTATGCAGTTGACCGTGATACCTGACGGACCGACCTCTTTTGCAAGGGATTTTGTAAATCCGATAAGTGCGGACTTTGATGCACTGTAATGTACCTCACAGGAAGCACCCATAATGCCCCACATTGAGGAAATGTTGATAATGCAGCCGGAATGTGCATTTATCATTGAGGGCAGAAGCTCCTTTGTGAGATTCATGGCACTCATAAGATTTATTTCAAACAGCGCACGGATTCTGCTGTCATCGGCAAACTGAAAAAGCTCCTGATAAGCAATACCTGCGTTGTTGATGAGAACATCAATTTTCCCCGCCATGGTCATTGAAATGTGAGCAAGTGAGATTACCTCGGTGGCACAGGAAATGTCAGCCTTCACAGGATATGCACACACATTGTATTTGCTTTCGATTTCTTCCTTTAAATTATAGGCACCCTTTTCGTCGGAATTATAGTGAAGGATAATATCATAGCCCGCCTCGGCAAATTCAATTGCAAGTGCCTTGCCTATTCCGCCTGTTGCCCCTGTTATCAAAACCTTTTTATTCATCGCTTATCACCCTGATTTATAAATTCCTGCCTGATGTAAAACCGTACATCTTATTTTCCCACGCAGAATTGGGAGAAGACTTCATCAACTACAGCCTCATTGGCTTTTTTACCCGTCAGCTCAAGAAGCTTTTCAATTGCAGTGTCAATGCAGACATTTATTGCATCCATTGTGATGCCGAGGTCGATGCCTTCAATGGCTTCGTTGATTGCTTCAAGGGCAAGCAGGGCACTTCTTCTTTGTCTTTCGGTTGCAAGCATAGCCTGTGAGGTGTCAATTTTGTCCGTACCGAGAACCTTTTCAATTGCCCTTGTCAGCTCTTTTTCGCCCTCATGGGTTTTTGCACTCAGAAATACAATTTCACCAAGAACTGATTTTATATATTCAATGTCTGCTTTTTTCGGCAAATCGGTTTTGTTGACAATACCGATAACATTTTTATCTCTGCAAAGCTCAAGAATTTCCTTGTCAGACTGCTCAAGGTCACCGGAGCCGTCAAAAACTGCAAGGATAAGACCGGCTCTTTCAATTTTTGTTCTTGCCATTTCCACACCGATTGATTCAACAACATCGCCTGTTTCTCTGATACCGGCTGTGTCTGAAAGGCGAAGAAGCACAGAGCCGACACGGACTGTTTCTTCAACGATATCTCTTGTTGTGCCGGCAATATCCGTCACGATTGAACGGCTGAAGCCGGAGAGCATATTCATCAGTGCTGACTTGCCGACATTCGGCTTGCCCACAATTGCAGTGTCGACTCCGCCGGTGATTGCCTTACCTGCATCGAATTTTGAAAGCAGACCCGACAACTGCTCATGAACGGAAAGAAGACTTTCACGAAGAACGGTGAAATCAAGGTCGGGAATATCATCGTCGGGGTAGTCCACCCAGGCAGACATATGTGCGGCAGCAGAAAGAAGAACACTGCAAAGCTCATCAATTTTTCTGCTGAGTGCGCCGTCAAGGGCAGTCAGAGCCGCCTTCATTGAGGATTGGCCCTGTGCATTGATAAGGTCCATAACAGCTTCTGCTTCGGAAAGGTCCATTTTGCCGTTGAGAAAGGCACGCTTTGTGAATTCACCTGCTTCAGCAGGTCTTGCACCACAGGAAAGAACAGCACGAAGCACCTGATTACACACAAAAACACCGCCGTGGCAGGAGATTTCCACCGTATTTTCTCCTGTATAGCTTTTCGGGGCACGGAAAACCAAGGCAACACACTCATCAACGGTGTCGCCGTCAGACACAACCCTTCCGTGGGCAGCAGTATAGCCCTTGAGAGAAGAAAGACTTTTACCTGATGTAGTTCTGACAACCTTATCTGCAACGGTGATTGCATCGTCACCGGATATTCTGATTACGCCGATTCCGCCTGCCGCAAGGGGAGTGGAAAGGGCAGCTATTGTATCTGCCATAGTGGTTCTCCTTAAAAATATAAGATTAAATTATATTATACAATAAAACTGAAAATAAGTAAAGTTTTGCCGCAGCTTTTTCAGTAGTCAGGTGTCAGTAGGCAGTAGTCAGGGGACAGTAGTCAGTAGTCAGTAGTTAGGAAAAGATAAAACAATAAGGAGTCTGTAAAAAATAAACAATCATTAAAAAATCAAAAAAACAACGTAAAAAGGAATTCTCTTTCAGAAAGCAGATTGTAGCGGAAGCGACTGTCGGACTACACGGCTGTGGAAAGGCAGACAAATAAATTAGACAATAGCAGACCTTGCGGAACTAATTAAACCAAGCGGCTCAATTTATTAAGCGTTGTTTTAATTAGAGCTGTTCGGCACCGAGCCGTGGTATAGCACAACGGAGCAATCTAAAAATACCGATAAGAAAATTTCTTTTTTCTTTATCCACGGTGAGCAGAAATGAATACCGAGTAAAGGGTAGAATAAGCCTGACTCGGTATTTTTAGTTTTTGCGGAAGTTAATCTGCCAGCGTGCTTTTGCTTACTTTTGTCACGCTTGACAAAAGTAAGAGCCCAAGCGGCTCGAGCGAACGGAGTTAAAGGAATAAATAAAACCTTGCCATTTTGCACCACGGTACATAAAAGCGAAGTTAAATACACCTTAATTAGAAAGTAGTCAGGGGTCAGTACCCAGGAAAAAGATAAAACAGAAAACCATTGTATCAGCGGTTCAGCTTTTACAATGGTTTTCATATTTAACTATTCTGTTTTTCAGGTGTTAACAGGGGGATTTGTATTTTTACATCCCCTCACATTTTATTTCCTGTCTTTTTTAGTCTTTTCCGGAATGTTATTAAGGGCATTTACAAAAACAACAATAATAACCGTCACAATGAAAATGCCGAGCATACCTTTACCCATGTAGGGAAGTGATGCGAGAAATGCATCAAAATCAATCATTTCTAAAAGCTTATTTAAAATATCCATAATCTTTTTCCTCCTCAGTTAGCTAAAGAATGTAAGGATAAGACCACCGGCAATAACCGATGCAATCTGACCGGAAACATTAACACCGATTGAGTGCATAAGAAGGAAGTTCTGGTTGTCTTCCTCAAGACCCATCTTATGAACAACACGGGCTGACATGGGGAATGCAGAAATACCTGCAGCACCGATCATGGGGTTGATCTTCTTTTTTGAGAAGAGGTTCATGAGCTTTGCGAGCATAACACCTGCGAAGGTGTCGAAAATGAAAGCGAACAGACCGAGACCGATGATAAGAAGTGTTTCCCATGTGAGGAATTCTTCAGCACGCATACGGGCTGCGATTGTGATACCGAGGAAAATTGTGATAAGGTTTGCAAGAACCTTCTGTGCTGTTTCTGAAAGTGAGTTAAGAACACCGCACTCACGGATAAGGTTACCGAACATCAGGAAGCCGATAAGCGCAACAGCATCCGGAGCTACAATACCTACGATAACGGTAACAACGATGGGGAAAAGAATCTTTGTGAGCTTTGAAGGAGTTTTGCCCTGTGTGTTGTCCATACGGATAAGGCGTTCCTTCTTTGTTGTGCAAAGCTTGATGATAGGCGGCTGAATGAGGGGCACAAGAGCCATATAGGAATATGCCGCAACCATAATTGCACCGATATACTTTGAACCGAGCTCCATTGAAACTGCAATTGCAGTGGGACCGTCTGCAGCGCCGATGATACCGATTGAAGCAGCGTCCTTGATGTCAAAGCCGAACAGAGAAGCAAGGCAGAGGGTAAAGAAAATACCGAACTGTGCCGCTGCACCGAAAAGCATAAGCTTCGGATTGGTAAGAAGCGGAGTGAAGTCAATCATTGCGCCGATACCGATGAAAAGAACAAGAGGCATAAGCTCACCGAAATCATTTGAAATACCAAACTTAAAAAGAACATCGATAACATGCTGTGCGCCTGAGTTGGGAAGGTTGATAAGTATTGCACCGAAGCCCATGGGTAAAAGAAGTGAGGGCTCCATTTCCTTTTTGATTGCAAGGTAAATAAGAAGTGCACCTATAATCCACATTGCAACCTGCTTCCATTCAAGGGTTGCAAAATTCGCAAGTAAGTCTGCCATTTATCGCACCTCCGTAATCATATAACGATAAGAACATCGTCAGTGTTTACTGTTGAGCCCTTTGAAACAAGAATCTGCTTAACTGTACCGTCACAGGGAGCTGAGATATCATTTTCCATTTTCATGGCTTCAAGAATCATGAGAACATCGCCGGCTTTAACAGCCTGACCAACGCTTACATTAACATTAACAATTGAACCGGGCATGGGTGAAGGAATGGTTGTGCCTTCTGCAGAAACTGCCTGTGCTGCGGGAGCTGCTGCCGGTGCAGGTGCTGCTGCGGGGGCTGCCACGGGTGCTGCTGCCGGTGCCTGAGCTGCTGCAACGCTTGTGATTACTGCTTCCTGCTCTGTTACTTCAACCTCGTAATTTTTTCCGTTTAAATTAACAACATATTTCATAATTATTTATCCTCCATGAGTTTGATTGACTCGAACTTAAGTCTGTTAAGGGGAATACCTGTTTTGTGTGAAACGACAGCCATGATAACTGCGGCTTCTCTTTCTTCAACTCCGATAAGCTCCGGACCTGTGTAAACCGCAGGAGCTGCCACGGGGGCTGCCGGTGTCTGAGCTGCAACAGTCTGTGTTACCTGCTCGGGAGCTTTTTTATCGTTGATTGCCTTGGCAATGTAAACATAAATCACAAAAGCAATACCGAAGGCTGCAACAGCAATTGCAGGGAGAGGAAGATTTGCCAAATCAATTGCAAGGAAATTCATTTTATTTTACCTCCTTGATTGTATATCTGAAAGTGTTCTTTTCCTTTTCTTCTCTTTTGTCAAAGAAGGCTTCTGCCTGCTGCGGGAATGCAATATATGAAAGAACATCCTCATCGCTTCTTGCCTTGTCGCCGATTTCTGCCTTTGCCTTTTCAAAATAAGGCTCAAGAGTATCAGCAAAGCGACAGGTTACGGGCTCCTGATCGCCGAGAATCTTCTTTGCAAGGTCTGCATTGACCTCACCGGGTGCTTTACCGTAAAAGCCGAAGAAATAGTTTTTGATTTCCTTTGAAATATTCTTGTATCTTTCGCCTGCAAGAACATTCTGAGTTGCCTGAACACCGACCATCTGGCTCATGGGTGTTACAAGGGGAGGATAACCAAGGTCTTCTCTTACTCTGGGAACCTCAAGAAGAACCTCCTCAAATTTATCAAGCTTACCTGCGGCTGTGAGCTGTGCCACAAGGTTTGAAAGCATACCGCCGGGAACCTGATAGGAAAGTGCATCTGTATCTGTTGCAAGAACAACGGGATTGAGAAGACCTGTTTCAAGTGCTTTTGCTCTTATGGGCTTGAAGAAATCGTTGATTTTCTTCAGTGACTCCATGTTCAGGTCAATTTCATAGCCCTGCTGCTTAAGAGCATAAACAAGAGTTTCCGTGGGAGGCTGTGATGTTCCGCCTGAGAAGCATGAAATTGCAGTGTCAATTACATCTGCACCGGCTTCAACTGCCTTCTGAAGTGTGAGAGCACCAAGACCTGTTGTTGAGTGAGTATGAAGCACAACGGGAAGCTTTACCTCAGCCTTGATAGCCTTAACAAGGTCGTATGCCTCCTGAGGACCCATAATACCTGCCATATCCTTGATACAGATTGACATAACGCCCATTTTTTCCATATCCTTGGCAAGCTTCACATAGTTTTCAAGTGAGTGAATGGGAGAAAGTGTGTAGCAGATTGTACCTGAAGGATGTCCGCCGTTTTTGAGAGTTTCATCAACAGCAACCTCAATGTTACGAAGGTCATTGAGAGCGTCGAAAATACGGATAATATCAATACCGTTTTCGATTGACTTTTTAACAAAGGCACGGACAACATCATCGGGATAGTGCTTATAACCGAGAAGGTTCTGACCCCTGAGAAGCATCTGAAGCTTTGTGTTCGGACAAGCCTTACGGATTTTGCGGAGTCTTTCCCACGGGTCTTCGCCAAGATAACGAAGGCATGAGTCAAAGGTTGCGCCGCCCCAGCATTCAAGTGAATAATAGCCCGCTTTGTCAAGCTCAGAGAGAATCGGTTCAAAATCCTCAAAGGGCATTCTTGTTGCAATCAGAGACTGGTTAGCGTCACGAAGGATTGTTTCAGTGAATTGTACTTTCAAATTATCACCTCATAATATATTGTTTTGCTGTGCCATAAAGCACGGCATTAAAGTTACCGGATAAAATTATACCAACTTTACGCTATTATATATGATACGAAAAAATCACAATAATTTCAACATTTTTTTCATATTTTCAAAATCTTTAGTAGTTTGCTCATTTTTCATGTCAAACAAACAACTTTTTTATGAAAATTGTTTATGCTTAACAGACACTTCATAATTCCTGAAAGAAAAAAAGATGGTTTTGCAACACTTTCTGCCCGAGTTGTTTGTTTCGTAACCATCAAATGTTAATTTGATGTTAACATTGAAGCATTTTTGTTGATTATATTCGACAAAACTGTTATTATTGTAGCGTAGTAAAGCATTGAAGAACTTCAACAGCTTTATCAAAGGAGAGCTACAGGGATAAAAAGTATTGTCACTGTTACTTTTTTATTCCCGATTAAAATCGAGATTTTCATTTTCATAGTTACCTCATTCAAATTACTGCAAAAATACCGATGCATACGGCATCGGTATTTTTGTATTTTGTTTTGCAGGTATATTTCACCGTCCCTGAGGCAACAATCATAATAAACAGAAACGAAAGGTAACGGTGATAAAATGGATAACATTCCGATTCTTGAAAAGGAACACACATTGAAGCTTCTGAGGGAATGCGATGCGGGAATCAAAACTGCAATGAATTCAATAAGAGAGGTTCTCGGAAACATTAACTCTGCCGCATTGAGAAAGGCTCTCACCGATTCACTCAACAAGCATGAATACATGAAAAATGAAATTGATGCCATTCTTTCACGGATGAGTGAGGAAGGCAAGGAGCCGAACCCGGTGGCAAGAGCCATGTCATGGGCAAAAATCAACATGAAGCTTCTTGAAAACCCCGAAGATAAGACTGTTGCAAAGCTTATGTTTGAGGGCTGCAACATGGGAATTGAACAGGTCAGCGGCTATCTCAACGATTATTCTCATGCAGACAGCCGTTCACGGGAGATTGCGGAAAGACTCATTTCCACAGAAGACGAGCTTGCGCAATGCCTCAGGGAGTACCTTTAAAAAAAAGACGGCTGTGCCGTCTTTTTTTAGTAGTCCGGGAATATAACTGAGACGCACTTCCTTGCGGAGTGCGCCTCGTCAGGGTATTTTTTAGTTGATTTTGCCGTAAAGTGAAACCTTTTCTGCGCCTGCATCGGTTCTGGGTGCTCTTGTGGGAGCATCAACCTTCGGTGCGGATTGGCTTCTGCCGCCACGGTTGTTTCTGCCGTAGCCGCCTTTACCGCCACGGCCTCTGTTATAACCGCCTCTTGAGGGATGTGTGGGCTTTACGCCTTCTTCAAGAGTGATAACAACTCTTCGTGAGGTGTCTGAACCGACTGAATGTGAGGTTACGCCCTCAATTTCCTGAACTGCTGTGTGAATAATGCGGCGTTCATAGGGATTCATGGGTTCAAATGTAACATTTCTGCCGTATTTGAGAACCTTTTCCGAGTTCTTTTTTGCAAGCTCTCTTAAGGTGTTCTTTCTCTTTTCACGATAATTGCCTACGTTCACTGAAATTCTTACATATTCACCCTCACTCTTGTGCTTGTTTGCAACAAGTCTTGTGAGATACTGAATTGAATCAAGAGTTTCACCACGTCTGCCGATTACGATGCCGTAATCTTCACCGCAGTCAAGCTCAATAATGATTTCATCATCCTGTGTGCGATAAGCTTCTGCAGAAACCTCTGCAACGCCCATGCCCTTGAGAATCTTTGTAAGATATTCCACGGCTGCGCTGATGCTTTTGCTTTCGGCAATGTTAACAAGGGCTCTTTCCTCTTTAGCTTCCTCAACGGGAGCAGCAGGCTTTTCCTCCTTCACGGGAGCAGCCTTAGCTTCAGCCTTGGGGGCTTTGGGAGCAGCCTTGGGAGCTTTTTGCTCCTTCTTTTCTGCCTTGACAGCGGGAGCATCAGGTGTTTCATAATATGCTCTTGCTTTTGCCGGTGAACCGCCGAAAAGACCGAGAATCTTTTTCTGAGGCATGGAGATAATCTCTGTATGCACTTCAGCAAGGGCGGGTGCATTAAGCTCCTTCTGTGCATTTGAAAGTGCTTCCTCAACGGTTGCGCCGGTAGCTATAGCTTCATGTATCATTTGGTTAATCACCACCGTTTTATTAAAATTATGTGATTTTTGAATTATTCTTCAATTTTGCTTTCGAGTGCAGTTTTCTTTGCTTTTTCGTAAGAACGGCGCTCGATAGTTTCCTCAACCATAAGTCTTGCCATAGTCTTTCTCGGTGCATAGATGTGACCGATGATGAGTGTCTGGAAGAATGCGAGGATATTGGAAAGAATCCAGTACATACCCATACCAACGGGAAGTGTCCATGTGAACCAGACGGACATAAGGGGCATTGAAAGCATCATGCAGCCCATCATCTGCTGATTTTCCATGTTGGGGTTGGCTTTCTTCTGTCTCACCTGTGAAAGTACACTTGTCAGAAGTGATGTGAGACCGGAAAGAACGGGAATTGCAAGAATAATAATGGATTCCTTTGAAATTCCGAATTGGCTGTAAATTGCGCTGGGAATGCTGCCCAGGTCAATACCGAAAATATTAAAATCGAAATTGCGTATTGTTTCAATTTCTGCTGCAAATTTTGAAAGAAGATCAGGCTGACCTTCAACAATTGCTTCAATATTTGATATGATTGAAGGCTCTGCATATGCTGTGGTAGCGGTACCGTGTTTACCTGTACCCATTGTAATACCAAGTGCCGTTGCAGCTTCGGTAAGGGCAGTTATTGCCTCTGCGGAAAGGTTGAGAACATAAGTAAGGGGCTGACGGATAACACCGTAAAGACCCCAGAGGATAGGAAGCTGGAGAACAAGGGGCAAGCAGCTTGCACCCATTGAGGAATAGCCTTCACGCTGATAAAGCTCGCTGGTTTCCTGCTGAATTCTCTGCTGTCTTTCCTGAGGATTGTAGTCCTGATATTTTTCTCTTATTCTTTTAAGCTTGGGCTGAAGACGCATCATTTTTGCCGAGGATTTCTGCTGCTTGATTGTTGTGGGCATCAGAATAAGACGGAAAAAGAGCGTGAAAATGATAAGTGCTATACCGTAGTTTTCAACAAAGCTGAAAAGAATTCTGAAAAGATATCCGAAAATGCTGTATAAGAAATCAAACATTTCTAAATACCTCCGTAAAATTATTCCCTTAAAATAAAAGAGCGCTTATGTTAAATAAATCAATGTTGGTGCTTTTCCTTTTTCGGTGGTACGGGGTCATACCCGCCGGCTGAAAAGGGATTGCAACGAAGAATACGCCACGCAGCCATAAGACTACCCTTGAAGGCACCGTGGGTTTCAATCGCTTCAATTGCATAGCATGAGCAGGTGGGATAATATCTGCACATGGGAGGAAGATGAGGAGAAATATGACGGCGGTAAAATCTGATAAGACTTAAAATAAGCTTTTTCATTTTATCGCACCGACCTCCTTCAGAAGCTCCAGCATGGCCTTTTCCACCTGAGGGGTTTTGAGATATTTCGTCTTTGTTCTTGCAACAAAAACAAAATCGTAATTACCCGATATGCCGTATGCTTTGAAAATGTTCTGAAATGCGGCTCTGATAATTCTACGGGAGCGATTCCGTTCAACTGCATTGCCGATTTTTTTGCTCACAGTAATTCCGACACGACAAATGCCCACACGGTTTTTCATTGCATAAACAACCAGTGCAGGTTTTGCACAGGATTTTCCACGGTGATATGCCCGTTGAAAATCTTTATTCTCATTTAAGGAAAGATACTTTTGCAAAAAAATCAAATCCCAACACTATATTGAACGAGCTTTGACAGCCGTTATGCACGGCTTTTGACAAAAACCGAAAGGGAAATCCCTTTCAATAAAGGATGTGCGGAAAGCAGGGATTAGTATGTGAGCTGCTTTCTGCCCTTTGCACGACGGCGAGCAAGAACCTTGCGGCCGTTCTTTGTTGCCATTCTCTTACGGAAGCCGTGTTCCATCTTTCTGTGGCGCTTCTTGGGTTGGTAAGTTCTTTTCATTGCGTTAACCTCCTTTTGATTTTAAATTTTATAAAACGGGACATATTGCAGGAGTAGTAGTAGTGAACGCAATAATGACCGACGCTTTCAAAATTTATTGCAATGCATATCACAAGACATAACTTGCAAGGATACATTATATATCAATTTTGTTCGATTTGTCAATAATTTTTCCTGTTTTTCTTGGGTTTTAACAGTTTTGAAAAATTAACTTGTGGTCAGAATCAAGGCGGAATACAAGATTTAGTGGAGGACCTGCGGCCGGGGGCAGTAGGCAGTAGTCGGTAGTCAGGGGTCAGTAGACAGTAGACAGTAGTCAGGAAAAGATAAAACAATAAGGAGTCTGTAAAAAATAAACAATCATTTAAAAATCAGAAAAACAACGTAAAAAGGAATTCTCTTTCAGAAAGCAGCCCGTAGCGGGAGCGACTGTCGGACTACACGCTGTGGAAAGGCACACAAATAAATTAGACAATAGCATACCTTACGGAACAAATTAAACCAAGCGGCTCAATTTATTAAGTGTTGTTTTAATTAGAGCTGTTCGGCAACCTAGCCGTGGTAAAGCACAACTGAGCAATCTGAAAATACCGATAAGAAGAAGCCTTGTTTTCTTATCCACGGTGAGCAGAAATGAATACC
>JAFUQS010000024.1 GCA_017472225.1 Clostridia bacterium
TTACAATAATCGTAGAATCAAGCTAAAATTAAATGGCTTGACACCTGCTATGCACAGATCTCAAGCCATTTTAGCAGCTTAATATTTAATTTGCACAAGTTTTTCTAAAAAACTTTGTCTAACTTTTTGGGGTCACTTCAATGCTTGATACAATGGTTTTTTTTTCGGTTATTCATTTTTATCTTTTCATGACTCCTGTCTACTGACTACTCCGAATACATTCGCCTTTAAATCAACGACGGTTATTCATTTTTTGCATCCCATTTTTAATTTTTTTCAGTCAGGCTTGAAAATGATTTCAGGAAATTGCAGTTTTGTATATTTCCTTCAATCCGTCAAGAAGCAGATTTTCGTCATAGAGAATTTTTGTTTCACAGCAGGGGATTATGCCTGTGCTGTAGCCGCCTGTTGCAACAACAGTAACCTCATCGTAGCCGAGCTCTGCTTTGATGCGCTTGATAAGTCCGTCAAGCATTGCCGCTGTGCCAAAGACAATACCGCTTTGCATACACTCGGTTGTATTTTCGCCAATTGCCTTTTTGGGTGTTGTGAAGCTGACCGAGGGAAGAAGTGCCGCCCTTTGAGCAAGAGCATCAAGTGAGATTTTAACACCCGGTGAAATGGTACAGCCCTTGAAAGTGCCATCCTTGTCAATGACAAGAATTTTTGTTGCTGTTCCGAGGTCAGCCACAAGGCAAGGTAAAGGATATTTCTTTACAGCGGCAACCGCACCTGCAATAAGGTCAGCGCCAAGGTAAGAAACAGGCAGAATGTCAACCTTTAAATTGCCGTTGTGCTCAGCGCCCACCAGCAAAGGCTCAATGCCAATTGTTCTTTTGAGAGCTCGCACAATCGGATCGGTAAGCTCGGGAACAACAGAAGCAAATATTGCAGCTGTAAAGTCTGATGGCTTTACATTGTAGAGGTTGAATATATCAAGAAAATCAATTGCGAATTCGTCGCTGCTTTTGTGTTTTGCGGTGTACATTCTTGAAACGAAAACCAATTCGTCACCGTTATAGCAACCTAAGGTGATGTTTGTGTTGCCCATATCAATTGCCAAAAGCATATCATCAGCTCCTCAAAAAGTATTCATTACAAAAAGTATATACCAATCATATGGCAAAAGTCAAATAATTGTGTTAGAATAGAGAAAAAGATTTTTAAGAAGTGATGAGAATGAAATGTAATATATGCCCACGCTTTTGCAATGTTGACAGAAGCAGGGAAAAAGGCTTTTGCGGTGTGTCTGAGGAGCTTACCCTTGCAAGGGCTGCAAAGCATTTTTGGGAAGAGCCGCCCATAAGCGGTGAAAACGGCAGCGGCACCGTGTTTTTTTCCGGCTGTAACTTAGGCTGTGCTTTCTGCCAGAACTATGACATCAGCCACAACTGCAAGGGAAAGGTAGTTTCCGACGAAAGGCTGACGGAAATTTTTGACACGCTTATCAAACAGGGCGCACACAACATTAACCTTGTCAATCCAACCCATTATGCCTTAAAGCTTAAGGGCATACTCGAAAAATATAAAAGCACCGTACCTGTGGTTTATAACAGTGGCGGATACGAAAATGTCAGCACACTGAAATTTCTGGAAGGGCTTATTGATATTTATCTTCCCGACCTTAAATATATACGCTCTGACAGGTCGCAGAAATACAGCGGTGCAGAAGATTATTTTGACTATGCATCAAAAGCACTTACAGAAATGAAACGACAATGCCCCGATAATATATATGATGAAAAAGGGATAATGCAAAAGGGGCTCATTGTCCGCCATTTGATTTTGCCGAAGAATACCAATCAGTCAATTGATATTCTCAGCTGGATAAAGAACAATTTAGGCGAGGATACAACCGTAAGCCTTATGAGTCAGTATACACCTTACGGCAAGGTGGGGGACATACCTGAGCTTCAGAGAAGAATAACCGGGCGTGAATACGAAAAGGTTATCACGGCGGCAGAAAATATGGGCTTTCGCAATCTGTTTTTGCAGGATAATACATCTGCAAGTGAAAATTTTATTCCCGAATTTGATTTTACAGGCGTTTAAGTCTTTACTTTTTCGGTCGGTATGTGCTAAACTTATTACTATATTACATTCATAAGTAAAACGGAGGAATGAAAAAATGAAAGGCTTTATTCAGGAATTCAAAACCTTTATTATGAGAGGCAATGTTATGAATCTTGCTGTCGGCGTTATTATCGGCGGTGCGTTTCAGGCAATTGTGAATTCTCTTGTCAATGATATTGTATCACCCGTGCTTTCACTTATCACAAAGGGTATCAACTTTGCCGATAAGTTTATTGTGCTCACAACAGAAGATGTATCCTTTGCAACAGTTGAAGCCGCAAAGGAAGCAGGCTATGCTACACTTAATTACGGCTCATTCGTAACAGCCATTATCAATTTTATCACAATGGCAATTGTAATTTTCCTTCTTGTAAAGGCTATCAACAAGATTATGGAGCTTGGCAAGAAAAAGGAAGAAGCAACCGAAGAAGCTCCCACAACAAAGACGTGTCCCTTCTGTAAGAGCGAAATCAGTATCGATGCTGTCAAGTGTCCCAACTGCACATCGGATATTCCTGAAGAAGAGGTGGCTGAATAATGACAGGCTTTATCGGTTGCGGCAACATGGCGTCCGCAATTATCAGGGGAATGATATCCTCCGGCTTCAGCAAAGGTGAGGATATTGCAGTTTTTGATATTGACAAGGAAAAAACTGCGGCTCTTGCCGGGGAATACGGTATCAGAGTATCGGAAAGCGAGAAGAAAATTGTATCAGAGTGCGATACGGTTGTACTTGCCGTGAAGCCAAATGTATTTCCGACCTTGTTGCCGGAAATCGGCGAAGAGCTTAAAATTGCCGACCCGCTTATCATATCAATTGCGGCAGGCAAAACACTTGAGTTTATTTCGGAGCTTCTGCCCTATACTCCCAGAGCCGTACGCATTATGCCCAACATCAACGCAAAGGTATGTCAGGCAATTTCCGCTTTCTGCGGCAATGAGAGAGTGACAGACAAAGAAAAAGAATTCGTATCAGGCTTCTGCGACAGCTTCGGAAAGGGTACTGAAATTAAAGAAGAGCTTTTTTCAATTTACAGTGCAATCGGCGGCTGCTCACCTGCCTTCGTTTATATGTTCATTGATTCAATGGCACGGGCGGCGGTGAAAAACGGAATGACAAAAAAGCAAGCACTTGAAATTTCCGCACAGGCAGTTCTCGGCAGTGCAAAAATGATTCTTGAATCAGGCACACACCCATGGCAGCTTATTGACGAGGTTTGTTCACCCGGCGGAACAACAATTGAGGGTGTAGCTTCACTTCAGAGTGACGGCTTTGAAAGTGCTGTTATCAAAGCTGTTGAAGCAAGCTACAATAAAGATAAGAAAATATAATTTTAACATTCAATCAAGCAGCTCCCAAAAAAATGAATAACCCTCGTTGATTTAAAGGCGAACGTATTCAGAGTAGTCAGGGGATCAGTAGTCAGTAGACAGGAGACAGTAGTCAGGAAAAAGAAAAAACAACAAGTGACTGCAAAAAAAGTGAGAAAAAGCAACGTAAAAAGGAATTCTCTTTCTGAAAGCAGATTGTAGCGGGAGCGACTGTCGGACTACACGGCTGTGGAAAGGCTGACAAATAAATTAGACAATAGCAGACCTTACGGAACTAATTAAACCGAGCGGCTCAATTTATTGAGCGTTGTTTTAATTAGAGTTGTTGGGCAACCGAGCCGTGGTACAGCAGGACGGAGCAATCTGAAAATACCGATAAGAAGAAACCTTGTTTCTTTATCCACGGTGAGCAGAAAAGAATACCGAGTAAAGGATAGAATAAGCCTTACTCGGTATTTTTAGTTCTTGCGGAAGTTAATCAGCCAAAAGCGTGCTTTTGCTTACTTTTGTCACAACCGACAAAAGTAAGAGCCCAAGCGGCTCGAGCGAGCGGAGTCAGAGGAACAGATAAAACCTTACCGTTCAGCTCCACGTCACATAAAAACGAAGGTAAATACGCTTTTGAGTAGACAGTAGTCAGGAAAAAGGCAGAACAAAAAACCATTGTATCAAGCATTTGAAATGCACCCCAAATGTTAGACATTGTGATATAATGTTTAACATAAGGGGTGATTTTTTATGCCTAAAGGAATACCAAACAAAAGATATACCGGAGAATTCAAGCAACAAGTGGTAGAAACAATGCAAAAAGAAAA
>JAFUQS010000025.1 GCA_017472225.1 Clostridia bacterium
CCTTTTCAAAGCCCGGTTGGGAGAAAAAGATTGACTCGAAGATTCTTGACTTTGTAGGCAGAGTTATCTCTGATTATGAAGAGTGTCTTAAAAGGATAAGGACAAGACGACACGCCGCAAGTAAGATAAAAGCAAAGCACAACGACATTAACCGTATTCTATATATGCAGAACAAGGAAAACAATTATGAAGCTGACGAGCTTGCTGCAGTATTCATTAATCTGCCCGAAGAAAGAGTAAATGAGATATATTTTGCGGTCAGAAATGAAAATTGGCACTTTATGAAAGAGGATGAAAGATACGCCTTTCTCATAAAGCATCTGCCCGAAGCAGAGTACAGAGAGTATTATGACATCTTTGCTGATTTCCGTTTCGGCGGGTACAAATTGTTGCCTGATATTATTACCGAAACACGGAACTACAATATATCTGCAAATGCCTCGGCTATGCAGTATCCCAACGATTCCGAGGAGCTGACTTTGATGGTAAAAGCGTATCTCAGAAATCCCGTAGGCAATTACCGTGAAACGGTTTCAAGAGAAGCTGCAAGGATAATAGAAACTCATGTTATTTCCTTCAATGCTTCGGTAAAGTACATTGTTGCACTCGGTAAGCGTGATTTTCTTTATGATGCTTATTACAGGCACATCACAAGATTTGCAAGGAAGGGGGATAAAATTGACTAACGAATGGCTTGAATTCAAGGCATATACAGACACTCCCGTTTTCCTTGCAGAAAACAAACAATCAACTGCTTTTATAGGCAGATTTACAGTAAGAATGATTAAGCAGAACAAGGGATTTAACCGTATATTTACCGTTCTTGCAAGAGGTTATCTTTTTCATAATGCTGACGGTACCATTTGCACTGATGACCCTTATGAGAGAACAGAAGAAGCAAGGCGTTTCTTATGTGCTTGGTGTAGCTTGCCTTATGAAGCAGTAACAAACAAGGCTCTGAAATTTCACACATCTTTCCCTGAGCTTCACAGTGAGTTTCCCGATATCGTCGATGAAAACGGTGCAGGATGGTATTACAGATACCTTCATTCTCTTTCGGATTACATCAAAAAGAACAAAGAGGATGTTACAAAGAAGCTTCACTGCTTTACCGAAAAGAAGACCTTAAAAGCTATTGAAAGCACTTGGGCTAACAAGCTGATACAGTTTCAGTATTCCATTTACAATGACAGGTCTTCTGCCGATTTTCCATTACTTTTTGACACGGCTATTGCAGATGCTCTTGTTCTCGGTCCGCTTCGTACTGAAGCGGTTGTACTGACTGAGGAAACACTACGAAAAATCAAGGCTTACAACGTAAATACGAAAACTGAAAGGCTTATGATTACTCTTGCCGAATATTATATTGCAAACAAAGAGCCTGACTGTGATTGGATTATTATGCCAAGGACTAACATCTCTGCTTATCTCGGCTCTGCAACTTATATGGAAAGCTATGAAAACAAGATGCCCGAAGGTTTTATGGAGAAAAGGCCTGAAATGGGCGGTGTGTCAGCGGTGAGGATTAATCTATAACGGAAAAAGCTCCCCGATATGTTTGATTTTGGTGCAGATGCAAGAGCAGAAGGCGGCGAAAACGGGCAGAACCACAAAGGTCTTATTACTATTGACCGTAGGTATAAGAAGGATGCTTTCTATGCATATAAGGCATGGCTTTCTGACGAGCCCTTCGTTCACATCTGCGGCAAACGCTATGTTGACCGTGTTGAAGATGTTACAAAGGTTACGGTATATTCAAATCTTCCCGAGGTTGAGCTTTTTGCAAACGGTGAATCCTTAGGTAAAATTTCCGCTGAGGACCATTTCTTCTGTTTTGAAGTACCCAACAATGGTGAAACCGACCTTGTTGCTGTTGCCGGTGATTTTAAGGATGAAAGCCGCATCCGTAAGGTTGAGAAAATGAATCCCGACTATATTCTTCGTGAGCAGGGCGCAGTTCTTAACTGGTTTGATATTGTTGAAATTGAAGGACGCTTCTCTCTCAATGATAAGCTCGGCGACATTATAAAGACATTCCGCGGTAAGCTGTGGTTCGCAGGTCTGTTTATGACTCTTGCTAAAAAAATGAGTCAGGGTCAGCCTCAGTCCAAGGATAAGGACAAACAGAAGAAAAAGAAAAAAGCGAAGAATCCCGAAATGAACAGTGGCGTAATGAATATGATAGGTAATTTCACCGTGCTTCGTTTCACAGGTATGCTCGGGATGCGTAATGTTTACTTTACAAAGGAAGAGCTACTTAAAATCAACAAGCAGTTAAACCGTATCAGAAAGCCAAAGAACTAACAGATTTATACAAACGAAGTGGCAGAGTCATCCCTGCCACTTCTGTTGTTATTTATAAATCAATTCATTGCAAACAATCTCTCTTGCCTTTTGCTGAATATTGCTCATTCTCTGCACCCACTCCATCTGATTTTCTTCTTTTAGTTTTTCTGTAACACCTTCCGCCTCTTTCATCTGTTCAATCAAAAGGTCGTACATTTCATTTGCCTGACGGTCAATATCTGCAAGATAAGGCCAAAGGGTGCATTTGGTTACCATTAGCATAAATATACCTCGCTTGTTATGTTCAAGGTAGTTTTTGTGTAGCATACCCCATTTGCCAATGATGATATTTGCTTGTTCAGACGGCAGGTTAATGTTCGGAATTTTATAGTCGCCAACCTGTCGATAAGTTATCTTTGATTTGTTTTCCATAATTGTCATCCTTTCTTGGCTTCAATAAAAGTATCGTATGTAAATCTTGCACCGAGCCGGAAGCCCGAAATAAAACCGTCAGAAATGCTGATACTTGAAAATTCATTATATGCGCACACATAATTTGCAAACAGCTCTTTTTCCTTTTCGGGGAGCATTGCTGAAAGCTCTTCTTCTTTCTTTACAAGTACATTCAGCTTCTTTTTGAGTCTTGGTGTGATTTCTGTTGAGAGTGCCTGCGGCTCTATGTTGCCGTAATAAAAATCTTCTATAATGCTCGACATAAGATCACACCTTACCTTTCACTTTTATCAATAATTTTCAGTAATAGCTTATTAACATCCTCAGTGGGTAAACCTTCCGCCAAGAGCAAATTACGAAATTCATTCATACCATTGATAAGTAAATTGCACTCAAAATCCGTGAATTTTATTTTTACTTTTCTGCTCATAATAAAACCTCCTTGTTATTTGGTAGCTTCATTCTACCGCATAACCGGAGGTTAGTCGAATGTATGAAAAACACAATAAAATACTAAAATGTAAAAGCTATGTGCCCCCCAATGTGCCCCCCTGAAGCCCTCTAAACCGCATCAAATAAGGAAAGAATACTATCCTCCAAAACCGCGTGCCGAGGGTTCAAGTCCTTCTGCCCCTGCCATTCAAGTCCCGAAACCGTTGATACACAAGGGTTTCGGGATTTCTCTTTTCGAAAAATAATTTTTTCTAACACTTTTGACCCTTTTTTCTAACATTTTTCTAACACTTTTTCAGGCTTTGTTTTTTTATCGGCACAACTTTTGTGCTGATTTTTGCTTTTTTAAGCCTTTTTCCAACCCTTTTACGGGGTCTTTTTTTGTTTTTGAAAGGGTCTTTTCTTCAAACACTTTTTCTA
>JAFUQS010000026.1 GCA_017472225.1 Clostridia bacterium
ACGAACTGACCGTCTGCACGCTTAACACCGAGTCTCTTTGATTCTGAGTCACGGCCGTTACGGGTTGAACCCATACCTTTTTTGTGAGCGAATAATTGAATGTTTATCTTAAGCATTTGTTACACCTCCGTATTATTCTTTTAAACAGTTGTTTGTTTGCAGATTATATATTCACTATAATCATCTGCAAGGGCGTTTACATGAAAAGCTAATCCCTTAAGAATTGCCTGAACCTCAGGCTTTTCACTTTCGCAGGTGAATCTGAGGTATCCCTCATCAACCTCTGCTTCGCCGTATTCTCCGATTACATCAGTAACGGTGTTTACAGCCATATATGCCGCCGAAGAAACAGAAGCGCAGATTATGTCGTTCCCTTCTTCACCGTACCCGCTGTGACCTGAAATTTCAAATCCCTTGAGGATATCGCCTTTTTTGTAAAAGGTTGCCTTAATCATTAAGCGTTGATAGCTGCGATTTCAACCTTTGTGTAAGGCTGTCTGTGGCCCATCTTACGCTTAGCGTTCTTCTTGGGCTTGTAAGTGAACACAACAACTTTCTTGCCCTTACCGTTCTTGATTGCCTTTGCTGTTACTGTTGCGCCGTCAACATAGGGAGCACCAACCTTGATGCCGTCGTCTGCGCCAACTGCGATAACCTTGTCAAAGGTAACCTCGGAGTCTGCTTCAACGTCAAGCTTTTCAATGTAGAGAACATCGCCTGCTTCTACCTTGTACTGCTTGCCGCCTGTTTCGATAATTGCGTACATAGTTTCTTTCCTTCCTTTATTATGGACTCGCTACTTTGGGGCGGATTAAAAATCGCTTGTGGCATGACAAAACACGCCGCCCGTAATATGCGGTATGAATGAGTTTATCATAAAAGGCAATGGAAGTCAATAGCAAATTTAAAAAAATATGACTTTTTTTGCATATGAAAACAGTGTTGACTCAAAGAGCCGTGGCGGTCTTTTCTTCATATTCTTACTTTTCAGTAATAATAGTTGATTCAGATTCTTTTTTTATGTATAATTGCAGCATAATCAACACAAACGCAAAAGAAAAGGTGAACATATGATAAAGATTCTTATTGTTGAAGATGACCGTGTTATAGTAAAAAACCTGAGCGAGGTACTCAGAAACGAAGGCTTTGAAGCGGACTGTGCATTCGGATATAACAGCGCCCTTGAAAAAATAGAAACGGGAAGCTATGACCTTATGCTTCTTGATGTTCTTTTGCCTGACGGCAACGGATTTTCCCTTTGCAAAAGAATCAAAAGCGTTACCGATTGCCCTGTTATCTTTCTCACCGCTTCCGCCGACGAATTCAGTGTTGTGACAGGTCTTGACATAGGTGCCGATGATTACATAGAAAAGCCCTATCGTCCGAGAGAGCTTATATCCCGCATAAAATCCGTTCTTCGCAGAACAGGAAAAAGTCAGAGCACCGTTTCCTTGGGCAATGTCAGAGTGGACATGGACAAGGCGATTGTTTCAAAAAACGGCAGGGATGTTTTTCTGTCCGCCCTTGAATACAGGTTGTTTCTCGTTTTTCTCAATAATCCCGGTGTCACACTTTCAAGAAACAAGCTCCTTTCAGAAATATGGGACATTGCAGGCGACTTTGTGAATGACAATACTCTTACTGTTTATATCAAAAGACTTCGTGATAAAATCGAAGACGATGCTCAGAATCCGAAAATCATTCTCACAGTAAGAGGTCTCGGATATAAGTTAGGAGAACAGAAATGAAGCTTACCGATAATCCCGAAATAAGAAAATTCCTTGCAGTAACAGTGATTCCCTCACTGTTATTCTGTTTTGCCCTTTCCTTTTATTCGCTCACCACGGCAATCGCTGTTCTGGTGATGTTCCTTTTTTTGATTTTCAGCTTTCTTGTTTTCACGCATCAAAGATACAAAAGAATCAACAAATTGACAGAAACAATAGACAGAATTCTCCACGGCTGCGACACCATAGACATCAAAAGCTTCGGTGAAGGTGAGCTTTCAATTCTTGAAAGTGATGTTCAGAAAATGCTTTCAAGACTCCGTGAGCAGAATGATATATTGCAAAAGGAACGCACCTTTCTTGCTGATTCAATCACAGATATCTCACATCAGCTGCGCACTCCCCTGACAAGCATCAATCTTATACTGAGTCTTATTTCATCAGGAGATATCGGGGAAGAAAGAAGGAATGAGCTTATCCGTGAGCTTTCCTCACTCATTTCAAAAACAGAATATCTTGTATCCGTGCTTCTTAAAATTTCAAAGCTCGATGCCGGCACGATTCAGTTTGAAAAGAAGGAAAGTAACCTACATGAGCTTGTTTTAAAATCTGCGGAGCCGATAATGATACCGATGGACATAAAAAATCAAAATCTTATTATTGATGTAGGTGACATCCGGCTGTCGGTTGACCCCGGATGGAGCCTTGAAGCCTTCGGAAACATTCTCAAAAACTGCACAGAGCATACACCCGAAGACGGCACCATTACCGTAAAGGCTGAGGACACACCCATTTTCACCGAAATCACTGTTACAGACACCGGTACAGGCTTCACCGTGGAAGATCTTCCCCGCATTTTTGAGCGATTTTACAAGGGAAAGAACAATGACAAGGAAAGCTTCGGCATCGGTCTTAACCTTGCAAAAATGATTATCACAAAGCAGAACGGCACAATCAAGGCTGAAAACTCACCCGAGGGTGGTGCAAGGTTTGTAATTCGTTTTTACAAGCAGATTGTGTGACAGTTTTGTAATTTTGCTGTCACCCGAATGTAATTAAAAAAAGATACAATGAAGCCACAATAAAGCAAAGGAGTAATTATTATGGATATTCTCAGAATTGAAAACTTATCCAAGATTTACGGCGAGGGAGAAAATCAGGTTAAAGCTCTCAACGATGTAAGCTTCAGTGTACCTAAAGGTCAGTTTGTGGCTATTATCGGCCCATCAGGCTCGGGTAAAAGCACACTTTTGCACATTTTAGGCGGTGTTGACAGACCCACAAGCGGCAAGGTTTATCTTGACGGACAGGATGTTTATGCGCAAGATGAAGACCAGCTCGCTATATTCCGCCGCAGGCAGGTAGGTCTTATTTATCAGTTCTATAATCTGATTCCCGTGCTTAATGTAACGGAAAATATCACTCTGCCCATACTTATGGATGGCAAGAAGGTGGACAAAAATTATCTTCGTGAGCTTATTGATCTTCTTTCTCTTAGCGGAAGGGAAAAGCATCTTCCCAACGAGCTTTCAGGCGGACAGCAACAAAGAGTTTCTATCGGCAGAGCACTTATCAACAACCCTGCCGTTATGCTTGCCGATGAGCCTACTGGCAACCTTGATTCAAAGAACAGTCACGAAATTGTAGAGCTTCTTAAGCTCTCTAACAAAAAATACGGTCAGACACTTATCGTTATCACTCACGATGACTCGATTGCATTGCAGGCAGACAGAATTATTACCATAAATGACGGTAAAATTGCGAGTGACAGACTTCTTGTCAAGTGAGGTGGCCGCAATGAATATCTTTAAGCAATTTACCGTTCGCTCACTTAAAGAGAACAAAACAAGAACTCTTGTTACCATAATCGGTATCATTCTTTCTGTTGCGATGTTTACTGCAACAATAGAGGCATTCGTCACCGTTCAGAATTATCTCATAAATTATGCCGAAATGTATAACGGTAAATACCACGTAGGCTTTTATGATGTTAAATACGATGACATTTCAAAAGTCACAGAGGACGAAAGAGTTGAAAAATATACCTATGTTCAGGAAATAGGCTATGCCGAAATCGGCTCATCAAATGAATATAAGCCATATCTGTATATCGCAGGTATTCCAACTGATTTTACAGATGTAATGCCGATACATTTGACAGAAGGCAGACTGCCGCAGAACAGTAACGAAATCGTAGTTTCCGACCATCTTTATTCCAACGGCGGAGTTCAGCTTAAGCTTTGTCAAAAAATTACGCTTCAGGTCGGAGAAAGGCAGTGGACGGAGCTTATAAACATCACCGATGAGGAACGCCAAGAAATTGTCGGTGACTCGTGGCAGAAGTTAACACAACAAGTTCCTTTAAGAAAAGCTGAAGGTGAAG
>JAFUQS010000027.1 GCA_017472225.1 Clostridia bacterium
ACAATAATCGTAGAATCAAGCTAAAATTAAATGGCTTGACACCTGCTATGCACAGATCTCAAGCCATTTTAGCAGCTTAATATTTAATTTGCACAAGTTTTTCTAAAAAACTTTGTCTAACTTTTTGGGGTCACTTCAAATCTGCTCCATACAATGGTTTTCTGTTTTTTATATACACTTAATTTCTCTTTACGCCTTACGCCGGATTACGATTTCAATCAGTCCGGATATCCGTTAGGATTTGTGCTCTGCCAGCGCCATGAGTCTGCACACATTTCTTCAATACCTCTTTCAGCCTTCCAGCCGAGCTCATTATAAGCCTTTGAGGGGTCTGAATAGCAGGTTGCAATGTCACCGGGGCGACGGTCAACTATCTTATAGTTAATCTTAACACCACTTGCCTTTTCAAAAGCCTTCACAACATCAAGAACGCTGTATCCAACACCTGTTCCAAGGTTATAAATGTCGAGTCCGTGACCGCCGAGAACCTTGTTAAGTGCCTTAACATGACCGAGAGCAAGGTCAACAACATGAATATAATCCCTCACGCCTGTGCCATCGGGAGTGTCATAATCGTCTCCAAACACGCTCAGGCACTCTCTTTTTCCGATTGCAACCTGAGTGATGAAGGGCATAAGGTTATTGGGAATTCCGTTGGGGTCTTCACCGATTCTGCCGCTTTTGTGAGCACCGATGGGATTGAAATAACGAAGAAGTGAAATTGACCATTCATTGTCCGATTTGAAAATATCGGAAAGGATAATTTCAATCATATATTTTGTTGTACCGTAGGGGTTTGTTGTGCCGCCTGTGGGCATTGTCTCCTTCAAAGGAGAAATGTTGTTCATGCCGTAAACTGTTGCAGAGGAGCTGAAAACGATTTTTTTACAGCCGTTTTCCTTCATAACCTCGCAAAGCTTAAGTGTTCCGCCGATATTGTTGTCATAATATTCAATAGGCTTCTGACAGGATTCACCAACAGCCTTGAGACCTGCAAAATGAATTACGGCATCAATTTTTTCTGTTTTGAAAACCTTATCAAGACCTGCCTTGTCACGGATATCACATTCATAAAAAGCAAAGCTTTTTCCGCTGAGCTCGGCAATTCTGTTAAGAGCCTCCCTTTTGCTGTTATAGAAATTATCAACAACAACGATATCGTAGCCTGCATTTAAAAGCTCGATGCATGTATGTGAGCCGATATATCCGGCACCGCCTGTTACAAGAATTGACATAATCCTTCACCTCGTTTATAATATGTATATTGATTATACAATTATTAAAGCTAAATTGCAATAGTTTTTAAGTCAGGAGATGTGATAAATGCAGAATTTATCAGATATAGGTGTTATCAGAGCCGTTATGGAAAAACACGGCTTCAATTTTTCAAAAGCTCTGGGGCAAAACTTTCTTATCAACCCTTCCGTATGCCCAAGAATGGCTGAAATGTGTGGTGCTGACGAAAATACGGGTGTTATCGAAATCGGTACGGGTGTGGGCGTTCTGACGGCAGAGCTTGCAAAACGGGCAAAAAAGGTTGTGGCAATTGAGCTTGACTCAAGGCTTTTACCTGTGCTTGAGGAAACCCTCAGCGATTTTGACAACATTGAAATACTGAATGAAGATGTCATGAAGGTTGATCTTCATGCCCTTATAAGGGAAAAATTTGAAGGAATGAAGGTTGTGGTGTGTGCCAATCTGCCTTATTACATCACAAGCCCCGTTATTACAATGCTCCTTGAAAGCAGATTGCCCGTTGAAGCTGTTACCGTCATGATTCAGAAGGAAGCCGCCGACCGGCTTTGCACACCTGTCGGCTCAAGGGAATCGGGAGCAATTACGGTTTGCACAAATTATTATTCCGTACCCACTCAGCTTTTTAATGTGTCCCGTGGCTCATTCATGCCGGCACCGAATGTAGACAGCACTGTTATAAGACTTGACATCAGAAAAGAACCTGCCGTAAAGGTAAGCGACGAGAGAAAATTTTTCAGAATCGTCAAGGCTGCCTTCGCCCAAAGAAGAAAAACCGTTGTGAATTCTGTCAGCTCCTCCCTTTCCGTTCCGAAGGCGGAAATTATTGCCGCTTTGGAACAAGCGGGTCTTGACCCCAATGTGAGAGCAGAAAAGCTCACGATGGAAAGCTTTGCCGCACTTTGTGAAAATCTTGTCTGAGGTTAAGGTATGAAACGTTTTTTGAATTTCTTTTATACAATCTCCTTCAAAATACTTCTTTTCATTGTGATGCTTATTCTTTCATGGTTTGCCGGAGAAAAGCTGCTGAACATTGTTGATATTTACATTGAAGACCCCGTGGGTGCCCGCAATGTGGTGCGTCAATGGAACGGCTTTGATTATGAAAGCTCAGTGTATCTTGAAAGCGAGATTGAAAGCACAATTGAAAATGTTCTTCTTTACTGCCTTAAATATAATTCCGACGAAGAAATCCCTGACCCGAACGATAAAAAAATACTTGATTATTACCGCCGTATGGGTAATGAAGGCTACAGAGAAACTGCCGAATATCTTGATTCGCTGAAAAATGTCAGCTATGCCGTGGTCAATCACAGCAGCAATAAGATATTATCTAACATCAAGGCTATCAACGGAAAAAGCTCGGGCACGGCAATAAGAAGCTTTTTCGGCAATGTTGATAAAACCACGCTCATTGTCCGCAATGCAAAAAATCCTTATTTTGAAGCAGGTACCATGGAGGATTATGTTGACTTTGTAAGCGAATGTGCCATGAACTATTCCGATGATTTTGATTTATACATAAGCTTCGGAAACGATTTCGCTTTCAGGTATGATGTTTCCCATTATGAGAATCTCTATAATGAAACAAAGCAAAAGACTCTTGCTGAAATGAAAAAAGTGCTCTTGTTCTCAGTCCTCTGTCTTCTGGTTATGACTCTCATTTTTATTCTCAGCGGCAAAAGTGAAGTCAACGGCAAAACCATTCCCTCGGCGTTGGACAGGCTTCCCAATGATATTCACTTCTTCGCAGATTTTGTTATAAGCTTATCGCTCACCGCACTTTTTGAAAATTCAATTTATATGCTTTTCAGAAGTGCCTTTGCAGACGGTGATTATTGGCTCGGCATTTCTCCGGAATTTTATGCCCTGAGAGCTAATGTGTGCATTGTGGCTATCGGTTGCATTGTGCTTGCATCCGCCTGCACAATCAAGCGTCAGCACAAAATGAAAACTCTTTTCACCAACACATATATTTACAGAATCATAAAAGGCTATAAACCTGACTCTGACGAGGAATAATATTCAAAAAACATTACCTTTTATGTAAAAATCTGCTCAGTTTACAGTAAAGTTAAACACCTTTACAGCAAAATTATTGCTGTAAAGGTGTTTTCTTGCATATGTGGAAAAATCGGTTGAAAACGTTGAAAACCTTAAGTTTTCAACATCTTCTTTCTGTTTTAGAAAAACAAACCGTTGAAAATGTCAAGTTTTCAACTTTACTAACAGATTTTTCAACATTTTTGTTGAACATATCTGCTGAATATTCATTATGCAGTAAAAAATGCATATGCAACTCTGTTGAATACAGAATACATTCAGTTCATTCTAAGAAAGCTTTTGGCATCAAGCTTAACACCCGAAACCGTTACTGCCTTATCATTATAATTGACATAAACCTTTGTGCTGCCGCCGTATTCTGTTAAGAAAACATTCTTCCTGACCTCCCGGTGGTCTGTTATTCTTTCATTCCTGAGATCTGAGAAAGCAGCTTTCATTCTTTCATAACCGATTTGTGCCTCGGCAACAGAATTCATATAATAATATTTGTCCGGCTCCTGCTCGGTGCCGAGGTTTGAATAATACCATTCATAATAAGGAATTGCACCATATTCAACACATTTCAGAAAAGCATCAACACTGTTTTGTGAGGTGTTTATGGCTGAAAGAGAATAGTCGGCAATGCCATGAAGAATTGCCTGAACAAAGGGAACCTCACTGACACCTTCTTTATCACCGTAAAAGGCTTTTTCGGGCAAGCCGGTAATCAAAGAAGCGTACTTCACCGAATAAAGATTTCCCCGTTCAACCATCAGCCTCTTGGCGGCTGATACGGCACCCATCTGGCTATAGATTATATCAGCCGTATCGGTTCTGAATTTCACTTCATCCGAGGAAAAATCAGAATAAAGCACACTGCCTGCATCAGAAAGGCAGATACCCTCAAATTCATTTTCCCGCACTGCGGAAAGCATTGATTTTGTGTTTTCGGTAATATCGTTAACAGAGGAAAGCTCAAATGAAAGGCTGCCGTTTCTTTGCATAACGGTGCTGTCACCCCTGAGCGAAACTGCATAATTCTTAAAGCCGCTTTCAGCATCGGCAGAAAAAAGGTTAACATCGGTGAAAATGCTCACATTACCCTTGGAAGCATAATCAGAAAGCTCCTTCAGCTCCTGCTTTCCGCCCAGAGCAGATGCAAATGAAAAATCAGATGTTTCCTTCTGAAGAACTCCGCCTTCAAGAATACCCCTGTACCTTAAATTTATGCTGTTTATATCCTTTGCCTTCAGGCTTTCAAGAATATCATAGGTCTGAGTATAATCGCAAAGAACCTGCATTTTTGTGTTTCCGTTTTCATCGGTAATACCGGAAAGACCTATAAGGCTGAGATTGAACGGGTATTCACTATCCGCATCGGTGTTGCCGCTTGTCAACGCTCCGTTTCTTATGAAAAGCTCACGGCAGGCTCCCGCAATACCGATATAGTCAGCGCTATCCTTTGATAAGAACCGATAAGATGTTTTTATTCTGCCTTTATATGAATTTTCACTCACATAATATGAGCCGTCATCATTCTTTGCCGTGGGAGTGATTTCAAATTCGGGATACACCCTGTTGAAGCCTTCTTTTTTTGCGGCGGCTTCTGCATTTATCCGAGCAATGGCAGCACCTTCATCAATTACTGCAGCAATGGCACTGTTGCCGTTTTTAACACCGAATGCGGGAATTATTGCATAGCTGCCCTCCGCTTCGTTTTCCGATGGGTCACTGCCGTAAACATCAACCGTATAGCCTTCTTTACTTCCCGAAGCTGACGAAGCATCTATCAGAGCACCCGAGCCATCGGGAACAAGAATAAAGTCACCGTCGTTCCCCGCATAAAAAGCACCAAAAAATGGAAGCACACTTATACTTTTGAGCACTGCATTCTTGTTTTTTGCCGTGCTTACAATATTGCCACAGTCGATTTCTGCAGTCATCGTGCCGTCTGCACCCTTGAATTCAACAGGAATTCTGTAGCCTATTTCCCCACCATTTTCTGTTGAGGAAGAAAAATCACAGGTAATGAGAATACTGTTTTCCTTAATTTCAAAGCTGCTCTGTCCCTCCTGTGAAAATAAGGTATATTCATTACCGGACACAAGAACGGTAACGGCAAGAATACCTGTTTTTTCATTTCTGTATTTTTCGGGAAGACTTCTCCACAGCTTATCTGAGCCGGAATCATAAACACTGATTGAGCCCTTTGTTTCATTAAAATAAAGAACTGCCATATCTGTGTCTGAAATTTTTTTAAGCTCCTTCAACACTGCACCGTCACAAAAAATATCAGTGTTCACATTTTCCGCAGATACATTAACACTGTCATCGGAATACCGCATCAGAAACGAATCGGCACTTTTCGATTTCCTTGTGCAGCCGAAAAATGAAAAGCATAATAAAATAACGAGAAATATACATATATACCGTCTGTTTTTTAACATCGTATTACTCCTTTTATTTTCTTCGCTGACTATTGTATCATAAAGTGAAGAAAATTTCCACCCGATATATATGATAAAGAAGATTTTACATCATACTTTTTCTCATCTGCAAAAGAATTGCCTTTTCCCTTCTTGAAACCTGAACCTGACTCATACCGAGCTCGGCGGCGGTTTTCACCTGGGTGAGTCCCTTGAAATATCTGAGCTCTATCAGTCTCCTGTCCCTTTCCTCCAGAGCCTCAACCACGCTTCGCAAAGCCATCTTTTCCGTTATTTCACCCTCAGGTGCAGGAGTGGGAATGTCAAGCTGCCCCGAGCCCTTTTCATCATCGGTGGCAGTCAGGGAAATTGTGGGCATTGAAACGGTGATAAGCTCGGCAGCAGAGGAAACATCTGTTCCCAGCTTTTGCGCCAGCTCACTTATGGTAGGCTCCCTGCCGAGCTCAGCAGCCATCTGTTCACGCACCTTCATGGCATTGCGTGATTTTTCTTTCAGAGTTCTGCCGATTTTAACTGCTCCCCCGTCACGGAAAATCCGCCTTATTTCACCAAGAATTACGGGAACTGCATAGGTTGAAAAAGCAAAGCCTCGTGACGGGTCAAAATTATCCGCCGCCTTGATAAGCCCCACACAGCCCGCCTGAAAAAGGTCGTCATATTCCACACCTCTGCCCCGGAATTTATTTGCACAGGAATGCACAAGGCCGTAATTTTCATTTATAAGAGCCTCTCTGGTTCTGTTATCCTTTGTCATAATCCCACTCCTTTTTGCGAAATAACGGTTGCTGAGGCTTTTTCCCGGCACAGCTCTGCACATTAAATATTCTTTCCCCAGATTCTTTTTTCCATGGTGACGGTTGTTCCCTTGCCGGGCCTTGATGTGACACGAACCTTGTCCATAAAGGATTCCATAACCGCAAAGCCGAGACCTGCCCTTTCAGAGCCTGCAGTCGTGTATAAGGGCTCCATCGCCTTGGGGATATCCTCAATGCCTACACCCTTATCACGAACTCTGATTCTGATATTATTATTCTCAAAAAGGGAGACGGTTATGTAAATTTTTCCCTGCTTTTCCTTGTAACCGTGAACAATTGCATTTGTAACAGCCTCACTGACGGCAGTTTTGATATCCGTCAGCTCCTCCACATTGGGATCAAGGCATGATACAAAGGCTGAAACAGCAACACGGGAAAAGCCTTCGTTTATGCTTTTAGAGTCAATTACCGTCTGCATTTCATTAAAAAGCTTCATCACACTACCTCCTTTTGTTTGATTTCACCAAGCTTTTCAAGGCCTGCCAGCTTCATCACCTTATAGGCACCGGGGGAAAGATTTTCCACCCGTATTCTGCCCGAAATATTTTTCATAAGCTTATACCGTCCCATCACAAGACCTATACCCGATGAATCCATAAAGCTGACACCTCCGAAATCAAGAATGAGCAAAGACGGTTTTTTGTGTATAATGGCTTCGTCTATACTCACCCTTATAAGCGCCGCACTGTGATGGTCAATTTCGCCGTCAAGAAAAACCCGTATCTCCTTTTGTCTGTATTCAATTTTTGCCGCCATAAAAATTCCTCCAAATAAAAAAAGTCCCTTATGATTTAACTATCATAAGGGATTGAGTCTGAATTATTTGCCGAAAACAGTCAGCAGAAAAATTAAATACAGTCGGTATTCAATAAGCCTCTCACTTCGCTGACAAGGTAAAAGGAGCCTGCCACCATGAGCACATCCTTTCCGGCTTTTTCCTTTGCATAAAGTAAGGCTTCCCGTACTTCATAAAAGGCATATACATTTTTGCAATATTTTCTTCCCGTCTCACAAAGAACTTCAGCCTTTTCACCTCTCAGGCTGTCGGTGACGGTAAAAACAATGTTTTCACACAAGGGAGCAATTATTTCAATTGACTTTTCGTATTCCTTATCCTTCATAAAGGACATGAGAAGTGTAATTTTTCTGCCCTTGAGAAAGCTTTCGGCAGTTTCCTTCAAAGCCTTCATACAACCTACATTGTGTCCTCCGTCAAGAATTACGGTAGGTTCACCTTCAATGATTTCGGTTCTTCCGGGTATTCTGAATTTTGCAATGCCTTTTTGAATTGAACTGTCCGTTATGCTGTAGCCCTTGTCACGGAGCACCCTTGCGGCAGTGACAACCGTGAGCATATTTGCCGTCTGGTGCTTTCCGCATATGTTTATGCGGATACTGAGTCCGTCATAACAAAAGCTTGTTCCCGAAAGGTCGCAGCTTTCAATTGTAAGCTTATCCGTATCAGGCAGATAAAGCGGATTTCCGCCTTTAAGACATTCCTCTTTTATTACTTTTGCCGCTTCCTCACTTTGAGGAATATAACCGAAGTCTGTGCCCTCAAAGGGATAAGACACCACAGGACAGGAGCTTTTGAGAATTCCGCATTTTTCCCTTGCAATTTCCGTTATGCTTTCGCCAAGCATTTCCATGTGGTCAACAGAAACAGAGGTAATAACTGCCAATTCGGGGGCATCAATTACATTTGTGCTGTCATTTTTTCCGCCGATACCGGCTTCAAGCACAACAATGTCACAGCCTGTTTTTTCATAGTAAGCCAATCCGAGAGCTGTAGTGACCTCAAAAACTGTGGGATAAAGTCCCTCTTTTTCCATAAGCAGTGTGTTTTCCCGGATTACGGAAGTGATTTCTGCAATTTCGCTTTTCGGGATAAATTCGCCGTTAACCTTGATCCTTTCACCGAACTCAACAACAAAAGGCGATGTGAAAAGACCCACCTTGTAGCCGCTTTCATAAAGCACATCGGAAAGTGCCGTTGAAACAGAGCCCTTGCCGTTTGTACCCACAACATGAACAAACTTAAGCTTTTTCTGAGGATTACCCAGAAGCTCAAGAAGTCTTTCTATTCTTTCATGTCCGCAGCTTTTTTGAAATTTTCTGCGTGAATATATAAAATCCAAGGCCTCATCATAGGTCATGCTATCACTTCCTTCAGTTTTCAGTATATAACTTTGTCTGCGCTGTTGTCAAGAATCAAAGTGAACTCCGCATTTTTCATAAAGAGCAGAGGCGAAGGTCAGCTTGTCGACTCCCGGTGGCCTCAGCTTTTCATATTCAAACGGAAGCCTTATACTTTGTGTGCCGAAGCACCTCTGAGCCAAAAATGGCCTTTTTTCGTTTGTGAAAACAGTTCCGTCAAAAAACAACGGTATATTTTCCGATTCATGAGAAATTACAACATTACATAAAGTTGCCCGGGCATCAAAGCTGCTGCTCAGGGTTATTGATATTCCGTATTCAAAAAGGATTTCCTTTATTTCTTTTTCATAAAGCTCCTTGTTATGGCAGACAATGTGTATTTTTGCGGCAAGCTTAAGAAGCTTATGTATTTCATCAGAATAAATTCCCTCATCGTCACAAATGCAGACCGAGACCTCCATGGGATTCAGCTTTGTTTTTTCAAGGTGCTTCACCGCTGAATCAAAAAGCATTTTTTTCTTCAACTGCTTTGGCTCAAAGGGTGTATAATCCCATTCGGGAAGAAAGCAAAAATCAGACGGAAAAATAAGACTGTTGCCGAGACCTCCCGCAAAGCTCAGTATTTCCTTAAAGGGAATTTTATCACCCTTTTTCTCTGCAGTAATGACAAAAAAGCTTTCGCCGTTTGGAAGATTTACCCTTTCAGCCATTATTTTTTGTTTTTTGAAAAAAGATAAAAAGCTTCTTTCTTTTTCTTTGAACATAACCACAGCAAACATAATACCACCCATATAAAAATATGCTTTCATAAAAAAATAAATACAAAAAGGAGCTGTAAAAAACCTGAGTTCTTTACAGCTCCTGAATTTATTATGTATCAGTCGGCTCTTTCAGAATCAAAGACCATGTCAACACTCTTTTTGAAAAGCATATAGTCGTACTGCGGTCGCCACTGATCGCCTGTTTTAACATTTTTATTGAAGCTGTCTTCATCGGCTTCAATAAAAATCTGAGTCACACCCAAAAGGCTTCCGTCCTCCTTATAAACCGTATCCCAGAAGGCATGGTGACCGATATATGTCACCGATTCAGGTATATACAGATAAGTGAGAGTCTGATTATAGCTGAAGGCATCAGATCCGATATACTGAAGTGTATCGGGAAGTGAAGAATAAACCTCAGTGAAGACTTCTTCAGATGTGAAGTGTGTGTCGCTGATTTCATTTTCAGTCTTGTAGGTGTAAATGCTTTCAAGTGACGGTGTATTACTGTACTGGTCCTTAGGCTCATGAAGCTTGAAAACACCAAGAGTTTCAATTTTTTCAAGTCCCTCAGGAAGATAAATTGCTCTGAGGTTTGCATAATTGAAGCAAAGCTGACCGATTGTTTTAACCGTTGAAGGCACAACATAGGTCTGTATGTCCTTCACATATTCTTCGGTAGCGTCGGCTCTGTAGGGTTCTTCTTCATAGCCGTATTTTTCTCTGAGATACTGGTCATGATTACAAGGGTAGCATATAACCTCTGTCATGTCCTTGTTATAAAGAACACCGTCAACATCACAGTAATTCGGGTTGTTTTCATCAACCTCAATCTGCTGCAAAGCCCAACAGGAATAAAAGGCCTTCGGGTCAACATAATCAACACCTGCACCGATATTGATTATCCTGACAGTTCCGTCACAGTTAAGGGCATATGCGCCAACGGAAGTAATCCTTTTGCTTTCGTCCTTAACAATTTCAAAATTCGTTTCGGCATCGTCGTTGCTGCGGTCATATTCAACCTCTGAAAGGAAATCAATCGTAAGCTCCTTGATATAACCGGTGTTGCTGAATTTTGAAAGCTCATAGCCTGTATCGGTGTCTTTATATTCAAAGGTTTCCGTCTGCACCGTTCTTACGCTGAAATAACATGAAATGGAAACAGCCACAATAATAACAAGTGCAAAAATAATCTTCTTGATAGTGTAATTCTTATATGGCTTATTGATGTGAGGTGCCGCAAGACCTTCAACCTGATAAGTCCATATTTCATCTTCGGGAATATCAAGATGAACAGGCTCCTCCACCTGATTTTTGATTTTCTTTTCTTTCTTACTCATATTATTTCACCTCACTTATCCTAAATATCCGCCGGAAACCTTTTCGCCCTCTTCCTGAGCCTTCCTTTCGGTAACCTCAGCACGGCGCTTGAGAACCTCCATAACCATGTTCTGCTTCTTGCTGTCATAATCCCAGAACAGATAAGGAATTGTCATAAGGAAGAAGCCGATAACATCAACAATCAAGGGAATAACAATAATATTTCTTCTTGAATCATCAATGAAAAGAACCTCCCAATTACTGTTGAAGCCGTATTTGAGAAGGAAAATCGGAATAATGAGACCCACAAAGGAAGTGATGGGGCCTGTGAACCAGCCAAAAACACCTGCAAAGCTTTCAAGTCGTTCGCCTGAAAGGTACATCTGATAGTCACCGATACGAACATTCATGTCGTGACCTGCGGTTGTGGGAACAGTTTTGGTCATTTCCATGAAGAACAGAACAACAACGCAGATGGTACCGCAAAGCACAAGATTTTCACCGCAGAACCACATTGCCGCAGCGATTATCAGGTTGCCTATACCACGGGACAACTGATAGAAAATCATAATCTGCTTATAGGAAAATCTCTTGAGGAAATAGGGAGAAAGCAAATCGGGAGGTGTTCCCGCAAAGGAAATGAGCGCAACAAGAAGGCTATAGGGTAAGCCACTTAAACGGAAGGTATAGAAATAAAGAATAGTAACAAAGGGCAGCATACCGTTACCGAGGGAGTCGATAAGACCCACAACAGTGTTGATAAGAAGATATTTGTTGTGAAGAACGCCGAACATACCGTCCCAGAATTTAATCTGAACCTTCTTTTCAACAGGCGGCTGAGGAATTCTTTCCTTGATTCTGCCGGCAAAGAACATTGTCAGAGCAGCAAAGGTGATGAAGGTTATGGGGATAACATATCTGTACATATTTATATCTGCCCACTCATGTCTCAACGAGCCGATGATTGCGGGAAGGATAATTGCAAGAATTGAGTTGAAAATGTGAGAAATTTTAACGGGATAGGAACGGACAAGGATTCTTTCCTGAAGATTTGGGCTGATACTCTTTGTGCAGGTTTCAAGGTTATTTGCAAAGCCGAAGACATTGTATGTGGCAAAAAGAAGGTTTGCAACCCACACTCTTGTGGCAACATCGGGAATGTTATAAACAGGAAGCCAACCGATGAGAATAACCATTATACACTTTGGCACAACATCGCAATAAAGTGAGTATTTATATCTGCCGTATTTTGGAAGAAGCTTTTTGCGCCAGAAAATATTTCTTGCTCCGACCCAACCGGTATAAAGAAAATGCGTACCGAAGGTTTTGAAGCAGGCTGTGGCACTCATACCCTCCAGACCATTCAGATATGTAATAAAAGCACCGGACTGATTGAACAGAAGCGAATAGTCAAACAGAATGGTTGAAATGCCGAACAGCATCATGCCGACATAAGCTGCATAAAACTTCTTTTCTGTTTTCTTGGGCAGAAAGCCGAGATTATCACACACAAACCACCACATGAGAGCCGAAATATACCCGAGGGGCATATTAAGTATGCCTATGACGGAAAATGTGAGATAAGGCAATTTATAATGGTGCATGATGAGATAGCAGGCTGACCAGAAGCCTATATACTCCAGAGTTTTTGCACCTGCATAGTTACTGCCGACAGCGAAAACAACATCCTTATATTCCTTATAAGGAACATATTTACCTTCGGCAGGAGTGTTCCAATGGGTTTTAATCTCTGTGAAAAAAGATTTAATTTTATTACCCATTTCAAATCATTCCTCCTTTTCTTATAAAAAAACAACCGTTTGAGCCGGATTTTTCAAGCGGTTGTTATCTTTATTATATTTTACCAAATCCGTCACCTCAAGGTCAACGGTTTTTGCTCTTTTTTTATATTTTTATGTTTTAAATAAAAAAATCCGGACTTTATTGGCGGAATTAACAAAAGAGCTTCCCTCTGTCCCAAAAGACTGAAGTTTTTGGGATATTATTTCCGCCCCGAACTGCCTGAGGGACAATATCACTCGCCTTAGGCGGATATAACTGTGGCACACTTCCTTACGAAGTGTGCCACAAATGCCATGCTTTTTATCAATCTGTTCTGAGAGCTTCAACGGGATCCTTCTTGGCTGCAAGTGATGAGGGAACAAGACCTGCAACAAAGGTGAGGAACACGCTTATGCCGATAAGAATAATTGCCGATTTGAAGGGAAGCTGTGCCGCAGCACCTGTGTTTGTGAGATAATCAAGCAGGAAGTTAATCGGAATTTCCAGAAGCAGGGTACTCAGTATACCGATAATACCCGCCGCAAGACCGATTGTGATTGTTTCTGCATTGAATACCCTTGAAACGTCACCCTTCGATGCACCGATTGAACGGAGAATACCGATTTCCTTTGTTCTTTCAAGAACTGAAATATAGGTGATGATACCAATCATGATTGACGACACGACAAGCGAAATTGCAACAAAAACAACAAGAACATAGGTTACAATGTCTATAACCTTGGTTACAGATGAAAGCATAACACCGATGGCATCAGTGGGTGTTATTTCATATTCGGGATGACCGTCAGCAGTTACCTGCTCATTGTAATATGCAATCATTTTGTTAAGCTCGTCCTTGGCTTCAAAGCTCTTGGGATAGAAATAAATTGAAGTGGGTGTTTCAGCACTTTCATAACCGAGAGTTTCCATTGTTTTTTCATAAGAAGCCTTGGATTTTATTGTGTCAATATAAGCCTGCTTGAGAGCTATTACCTGCTCGTCATTGAGGTAGCCCTCCATAAGCTTTTTCTGAAGGTCTGACATATCACCGAAATTGAAAATTGAAGACATATCTGTTATGTCAATTTCGGAAAGGTCCATATCTGTTGCCATGCTCATGAAGGGTGAAATGTCAAGATAATTCATGTCAATTTCCTTCATGTCGATATCGGCAAGGTCAAAATCGTTGACACTGAGATCAAAGAATTCAAGACCTGTAATAACATCAACCTTGGGATTGTTGAGCTGCTGCTGAACAACCTCGGATTTTTCCGTTTCACTCAAGGCATATTCCATAAGCTCGGTCATGTAACCGATACCGCCTGTGCCGACGGAAAGAACATTATCCTCATCAGGACGGAGAATACCCACAATGTTGATATCCATACCGTTATCAACAAGATTTTTAACATAAGCAGGATTGTTTCGTCTGTCTGACCAGAGGCCTGTTTTCTTGTCCTTCACCATATATTCATGATTAAGAACAAGCTTGAATTTCATGTTGCAGATATCCTCATAGCTGTAAACTACTTCCGTGGTTTCAAACTGCGCACCGCCTGAAAGAGCAGCCATGAGATTTGCCGAAAATTCACTTTGGTCCTTAAGACCGAGAGCATAAAGCACAAGCTCATTGATTTCGTTGTTTCCGTCAACAATAAGCACAACCTCATTCTTTTCCTGAGGAAGTCTGCCGTAAATCACATCATACTGCTGTGAAACAACCTCCTGTCCGCCGATAAGCTCCATCCACACGCTGAAGGTTGAGCCCATGAAGCCCTCCATTGTTGCCATCATTTCATTGCCGGCAAAGTTATCCATAAGTGTGCTGGGATTAACCTGAACAACGCCGTTTTCCGTGTCGGCACGGTAAATATTGAGAGGAGTTGAGTATTTATACTGAACATCATTGCAAAGCTCATCAAACTTTTCTCTGTTATCTTCAATATACTTTCTGAATGAGCGAAGATTATTTGAGGATGACTGAGCGATGAAGGTGTTTACAAGCTCGGTGAACATTTCATTTACATATATGTTATCAAGCTCATGGTCAAGCTCACCCGTCGGCATCATGCCCGTGACGGAGGTCATCATGCTGTTAAGGTCAACGGACTCCTTTTCAACAGACATGGGAAAAGCCAGAAGCGTATCGTTCTGCACCTTTGCAACATAGTTCTGAATACCCGTTGAAAGAGCAAGAACAAGAGCGATACCGATAATACCGATTGAGCCGGCAAAGGCAGTGAGAATTGTTCTGCCCTTCTTTGTGCCGAGGTTACGAAGTGAAAGACCGAAGGCTGTGGCAAAGCTCATTGAAGGCTTTTTACCCTTGGCTTTTTCCTCCTCTGCCTTAACCTTTTCACTTGCATAGTCCTCAGCCTGAGGCTCAAAGGGATTTGAGTCATCGGTCATTCTGCCATCCTTGAATTTGATTATTCTGTTTGAATATTCATAAGCAAGGTCAGGATTATGGGTAACCATGATGATAAGCTTATCCTTTGAGATTTCCTTCAGAAGCTCCATAATCTGAACACTTGTTTCACTGTCAAGCGCACCTGTGGGCTCGTCGGCAAGAAGAATATCGGGATTGTTGATGAGCGCACGGGCAATTGCAACTCTCTGCACCTGACCGCCTGACATCTGATTGGGCTTTTTATTGATATGGTCTTCAAGGCCCACCTGCTTAAGAGCTTCAACGGCTCTTTCACGTCTCTCCTTTTTGCTTACACCCGAAAGGGTGAGAGCGAGCTCAACATTGGCAAGAACGGTCTGGTGAGGAATGAGATTATAGCTTTGGAAAATGAAACCGATTGAATGGTTTCTGTAGGTATCCCAATTTTCATCAGTAAAGGTGGTTGTGCTCTTACCGTTAATCACAAGGTCACCGCTTGTGTATCTGTCAAGTCCGCCGATGATGTTAAGCAGGGTTGTTTTGCCGCAGCCTGACGGACCGAGGATGGAAACAAATTCACTTTCTCTGAAATTTATGCTGATGTTATCCATAGCTCTGACGGTGGTGTCACCTGTCACATAGTCTTTAACAATATTTTTAAGTATCAGCATGGCTTACACCTCCTGTGTATCGGCTGCCTGAGCCTTAAGTTGTTTTTTCTCTTTCAATTCGTCAAGTAAAATCCTTATTCTGTCACGGTTGGCAAGACCAAGGAAAAGTCCGATGATAACAATGAACAGAAGCGTGGTGAAGATATTTCCCCAAGGCATTTTAAATTCTTCTTCATAAATAATTGTGGGAAGGTAGTCCTCTGCTTTTTCTTCAACAACTGCTCTTTCCCTGAAGAAAATTTTATAAAGCCATTCTACTGTTTCATCAGTTGTCATGGCGGCAAGCTCTTCAGTGATTCCTCCCGAATAGGAAGCAAACATATCATTTCCGCCTTCGGCTGAGCCGCCCATGAAGGATGTCATCATATCTTCATTTCCCGGTGTTTTCATAACACCCACAAAATATCTCAGAAGGGTTATGAGAACTGCCGTCTGATCTGAATCAACGGTGTAAATCATAATCTGATTGCCCTGCTGAGTTCTTTTTGAAGCAACCGAGGTAAGAGTACCCATTCCCTGGAACTGATTGAGGTCAAGGTCGGGAAGTGTCATACCGAGCTCCATGCTGCCGAGCATATCCTTCATAAGTGAATTGATGTCAAGGCCTTCCGTAATCTGTGAAAGGTTCAGCATATCAGAAAGTCCGAGCTGCTCCATGATTTTCATTACGGGATGAAGCAGATTTTTCATAACAATTTCAATTCCGTTGTTGTTGATGAAATAAAGAAGATTAGGAAGAATTTCCGTAATTGTGTAAACGGGCTTGTCAAGTACCCTTTCAATGAGTGAAGCAAGGGATTGCAAAATCGGCTTCATAACATCCTGATTCTGAATTGCAGCAGTATATTCCGTAAAGCCCGGTATACTGTCGCCATAAACACCGAATGCCTCAAGAAGCGGAATAATTGCCGTGTTATAGCCGTCACTGCCGTATAAATCAACGGCACCGAAAAGCTGAATCTTTCCGCCGGCGAGCATCATTCTCAGCATTTCGTCAAGAGGTCTGAAAACAGCACTCATTGCATCAACAAAGCCGTCCTTGTCGCCGTTTCTGAAGCCCCATGTTATACTTTCCGGCTTCACAACAGACCATGAATAATATTTGTTAAGCTGATTTCTTGTGGCTGCAAATTTCTCCTCGGTGAGCTCAGCTGCCAAAGCCGAAGGAGAAAGAGAAATACCGAGCAGACTTGTCATCTGTTTCATCTGATCGCTTGTAAGCATGGAATAAACCTGAACGGCAAGCTCACTTACAAGGCTGTTTGAATAAATCTGCGGCTGCAAGGTCTCACGGATTGTTTCAGCCTCGCCCGATTCCTTCACGAATTCATTGATAAGCTCGTCAATACCATCAAGAACCCTTTGATATTTATCCTGACCGAGATTGGGTGTGTAGCTGACCTGAGTGGTCGGGTTATCGTTAAAGAACCACTGATAATCATTGATAACAGCCGAGGTCTGATTGAAAAGACCGATAATAACGGTTATAAGCTCATCAGCCGTTTTTGAAAGAAGTGAGTTAAGAATTTTCACAAGGTCTTCACTTGCATTCTCGCCAAGCATTGAGGGTATTGAAGCCTGATTAAGCTTAAGTGTTTCAAAAATCCACCTTAAAAGCACAATGAAGGTTTCGCCCTTATTTGAAATTACGGTATCACCCGAAACAGTGCCGCAGGCTGCTATGGTTTCCATATCAAGCTCTGCCATTTTAAAATCGGAAACGCTCATCATATCTCCGAGGTTGATATCCACGGTAAAGCCGCCCTCAGTCTCCTGTGAATCCATTGCAGACTGAATATCTATGGGAAGCTCAAAGCTTAAAAGCTCAACCTTCAACGGACTGATAAGACTCTGAAGTGCATTGTCCATTCCGCCGTTATTTATAAAGTATGCAATACCGGGCAAAATCTCGGTGAGCCGTGAGCAGGGAGCGTCAAGAATACCCTCGACAAAGCCCATAAGGTCAAGAACAATGTGTCTTACCATTGAATAACGGTCAGCTTCGGCGTCCTGACAAAAAACTGCAGGGTCAGTGTAATTCTGACAGCCGAGATTCCTGAGAATGGGTACAACGGCATTCTGATATCCGTAATCACCGTTTATTCCCACAAGAATATTCAGCGAATATTTACCTGCACAAAGAAGTGTGTATAACAGCTCATTGAAGGGCCCGAAAACTGCTGCGGCAGCCTCTGCCATCTGTTCCTTTGTGCTCACACCCCAATTAACGCCGCTTAAATCAGCCTGCTCCCACGAGGTAAGAGCAGCAATTTTCTGCGCAGCCTCCGGATAATTCACAAGGTAAGCCGCCACGGCAGCGGGTGTTGTGTCAAGCCCGAGCATTGATATGGATTCTGCATTCTGCTCCACCATTTTATAAACCTCAAGCGTGAGCATTGAAAGGGTTTCACTTGAACAGATGACCGGCATGAACATTTGTTTAAGTGTTGTGTTCTGTGTCTGCTTGAGCACAGAATAAATTAAGGTATCCGTTTTGCCGATGGCACTTTCAGCCTGTTCGGCTGTGACACCCTGAGGGTACTGCACAGCAGCCATGGAAACAGGAGCCATAGTCAGAGCAACAATCACCGTCACCAGAAAAACAGATAAAAGCTTTTTCATTCTTTTCATATGCTTCAGTTTAACCACCTCATTCCATATTCTCTGTGCTGGCAATATCAACAAGGCGTTTGATAATACGTAAAAATTCGCAAACGTCATTTTCGCCAAGCTGTTCTATTACTATTGATGCATTCCGCACAATGTCTTCCCTCAACTTTGAAAAATGCTTAAATCCATTCTCCGTCAGAGCTACAATTGTGCTTCGCTTATCGCTTTCATTCTGTATTTTTTCAACAAAGCCCTTGTTTTCAAGAGATTTGATTATTGCCGAAAGTCTTGCCGCCGTGAAATCCAGCCTTTCAAGAAGCTTACTCGGCGTACTCCTTCCGCCATATTCATTCAGAAGCATAAGTATGGCATTTTCACCCTTGAAGGAAAGGTTGAGCTTATTGAGGATATTCTCACTGTTTATATTTTCGAAGGTTTTAAGAATCTCAGATGTGAGCAGATATCTGTCCATAACAGTTCAATGCCTCCTTTTCAAGATATTATTTAACAGTGTTAACTAATATATCACATATTATGTTTTCAATCAATGGATAAATCATTAAGAATTATAAAAATGCACAAAAACAAATTGCTCCGATTGTGGAATTTAACACCGGAACAGGTAATAGCATACAATTATGATGTTTTAGTTTTGTTATGATTTAATATATTAGGCTTAAAAACATAAAAACAACCTTAAATTTATTTAACGGTGTTAATTTCTTTATTTCTTTTAATTTCTCTGTTAAGAATTTTTATAATTATTTCACTTGACAATTCATATATTCAGTACTATAATATCAAAAGATTGTTCGCTTCCTAACAGTTCGTAACCTTACAAAAAAAGGAGTGATATATAATATTATGGAAAGCAAAAAGCTTGGCTTTGAAATCCACAAAACCTCAAGAATTATCAGAAGGTATATGGATTCCGATGCCTCAAAAAGCTATGTTGACAAAATGACAGGCACCCACGGCTGGGCAGTAGGTTATTTTTACAGGCACCGTGACAGGGATATTTTTCAGAAGGACTTCGAGCAGGAATTCAACATCCGACGCTCAACAGCAAGTGCAATTTTGTCCCTGATGGAAAAAAATGACCTTATAAAGCGTGAAAGTGTACCTTACGATGCAAGGCTGAAAAAAATCGTGCTTACACAAAAAGCCATTGATGTGCAGATTTTTGTTGAAGAAGCCTTTGAAAGGTTTGACCGCACCATGAAGCAGAATATCAGCGATGACGAGCTTGAAATTTTCTTCAGCGTGATTGAAAAAATCAATAATAATTTAGAAAGGAAAGATGAAACCGATGATTAAAAGGTTAAGTAAAAGCATCAGAGAATATAAGCTTCCCACCATTCTTACGCCCATTTTTGCCGCATTGGAAGTTGTTATGGAAGTGCTTATCCCAATGCTTATGGGTAAACTGATTGACAACGGTATCAACAAGTCTGACACCGCCTATGTTGTAAAAATCGGTCTGTTCCTTATTGTGCTTTGCGCTTTGAGTCTCTTTTTTGGTGTTGCCTGCGGAATTACCGCCGCAAAGGCCTCATCAGGCTTTGCAAAAAATCTTCGCCACGATATGTTCCATAACATACAGAGCTTTTCTTTTGCAAACATTGACAGATTCTCAACCTCAGGCCTTGTTACAAGACTTACAACCGATGTCACCAATCTGCAGAACTCCTACCAGATGATAATCCGTATTGCAGTCCGTTCACCGTCAATGCTTCTTTTCTCACTTGGTATGGCTCTTTCAATCAACGCAAAAATTTCAATGGTTTTTGTTTGCGTTATCCCCTTCTTAGCTCTTGCACTTGGCTTTATCGTTTCAAAGGCACACCCTATTTTTAAAAGAGTTTTCAAAACCTACGATAAGCTTAACAACGTTGTGAATGAAAATCTTCACGGCATCAGAGTTGTCAAGTCCTTTGTAAGAGAAGATGAGGAAGACAAGAAATTCAAAACCGTATCCGGTAAAATCTACGACGACACAAAAAAAGCTGAGGGTATTCTTGCCTTCAATTCACCGATTATGCAGTTCAGCACCTATCTTTGTATGATTCTTATTGCCTGGTTCGGTGCAAACCTCATTATCAGCACAAACGAAACAGGTATGACCACAGGCGACCTTTTTTCCCTTCTTACCTACACCATGCAGATTCTTATGAATCTTATGATGCTTTCAATGATTTTTGTTATGCTGACAATGTCAAGAGCAGCAGGTGAAAGAGTCTGCGAAGTGCTCAATGAACAAAGCAGTCTGCACAATCCCGAAAACCCTGTTACGGTAGTTTCCGACGGCAGCATTGAATTCAGAAATGTAGGCTTCAGCTATTCGGCAAAAGAGGATAACCTTTGCCTGAAAGATGTCAATATAAGAATAGAAAGCGGTGAAACCGTAGGCATTATCGGCTCAACGGGCAGCTCAAAAACCTCCCTTGTTCAGCTTATTCCCCGCCTTTATGATGTAACAACCGGCTCACTTACCGTCGGCGGAGTTGACGTAAGAGAATATGACCTTAACTGCCTCAGAAAAGAGGTTGCAATGGTGCTTCAGAAAAATGTTCTCTTCTCCGGCACAATCAAGGATAATCTGCGTTGGGGCAAGGAGGATGCAACTGACGAAGAAATGATTGCCGCCTGTAAATCCTCTCAGGCTCATTCATTCATTTCGGAAATGCCCGATGGCTATGACACCTATATCGAGCAGGGCGGCACAAATGTTTCCGGCGGTCAGAAGCAGAGAATCTGTATTGCACGTTCACTTCTTCAAAGGCCGAAAATTCTTATTCTTGACGACTCAACAAGTGCCGTTGACACAAAAACCGATGCAATGATAAGAAAGGCTTTTTCAGAGTATATTCCCGAAACCACAAAAATTATTATTGCACAGCGCATCTCATCAATTGAGGGTGCAGATAAAATTATTGTTCTTGATGACGGAAACGTTGCAGGCTTCGGCACCCACGATGAGCTTCTCAGAACAAATGAAATTTACCGTGATGTTTATTTTTCACAGATGAAGGGAGGAAATGAAAATGAGTAATCCTGCTCCCGGCGGACAAAACAGAATGCCCCCTAAAATGCCGATGAACCGTCACGGCGGAACTCCCGTGAGAATGAAGGGAGAAAAGCTTGACTTCAAGGTTATCAGGCGTATTTTCTCTTACCTTGGCAAGAAGCAGAAAATACTTATGCTTCTTGTTGTAATCTGTATTTTCCTTTCAAGCATCGCCAATGTTTATTCATCGCTTTTCCTCGGCAGTCTCATTGACGACTATATCACACCGATGCTTCAGACAGGCTCAAAGGATTTTGCTCCCCTTATCGGTATGCTTTTAAAAATGGCTGCTATTTTTCTTCTCGGTATAGTATCCACCTTTTCATATAACCGAATAATGGTGGTTGTATCACAGGCGGTTCTCAGAAATGTCCGTGACGAAATGTTTGCCCATATGCAGACTCTGCCTATTAAATTCTTTGACACCAACAATCACGGCGATATTATGAGCCGTTACACAAATGATACAGACACTCTGCGTCAGATGATTTCACAAACCATACCTCAGGTTATTTCTTCAATTGTAACAATCGTTTCAACCTTTACAGCTATGGTCACTCAGAGTATACCCCTGCTTTTTGTTGTGCTTGTGTGCATCACATGTATGATAACCGTGACAGGTAAGGTTGCGGGAAACAGCGGTAAATTCTTCATGAAGCAGCAGCAATCCATCGGTGATGTCAACGGCTACATAGAGGAAATGATTACCGGTCAGAAGGTTATCAAGGTTTTTTGCCACGAAGGCAAGACAAAGGAAGAATTTGATGAGAAGAATGAGGAGCTTTTCAGCAATGCATATTCCGCAAACAAGTTTGTCAATATGCTCGGCCCCATAAATAACAACCTCGGTCATCTGCAGTATGTTGTTATTGCAATTATAGGCTGTGTTATGGCTGTTCTTACAACCAACGGAACAATCCCCACGGAGGGCTTCGGCAGCATTTTTGCCGTCACCGCAGGTACCGTTGCCTCATTCCTTCAGCTTTCAAAGTCCTTCACAATGCCAATCAACCAGATTTCACAGCAGCTCAACTCCGTTGTTATGGCAATGGCAGGTGCAAAAAGAATTTTTGAGATTCTTGACACCGAAAGCGAAAAGGACGAAGGCTATGTTACCCTTGTTAATGCAAAATATAACAATGAGGGTGAGCTTTGCGAAACTCCCGAGCATACAGGTCTCTGGGCATGGAAGCACCCCCACGAAGACGGCACAACAACCTATACAAAGCTTCAGGGTGAGGTTCGTTTCTTTGATGTTGACTTCGGCTATAATGAAGAAAAAATTGTTCTTCACAACATTTCACTTTATGCCGAGCCGGGTCAGAAGGTTGCTTTTGTGGGTGCAACAGGTGCGGGCAAAACCACAATCACAAACCTTATCAACCGTTTTTATGACCTTGCTGACGGTAAGATAAGATATGACGGAATCAACATCAACAAGATAAGAAAAAGTGACCTTCGCCGTTCCCTCGGTATTGTTCTTCAGGATACAAACCTTTTCACCGGTACCGTAAAGGAGAATATACGCTACGGCAACCTTGAGGCAACAGACGAGCAGATTATTGAAGCTGCAAAAAAAGCAAACGCTCACTCGTTCATTTCACGTCTTCCCGACGGCTATGACACAATGCTCACCTCAAACGGAGCAAACCTTTCACAAGGTCAGCGTCAGCTCATTTCAATTGCAAGAGCTGCCGTTGCAGACCCGCCGGTTATGATACTTGATGAAGCAACCTCCTCAATTGACACAAGAACAGAGGCTCTTGTTCAGAAGGGTATGGACGCTCTGATGAAGGGCAGAACGGTATTTGTTATTGCGCACCGCCTTTCAACGGTTATGAACTCCGATGTTATTATGGTCCTTGAAAACGGTGTTATCATTGAAAGAGGCAGCCACGATGACCTTATTGCAAAAAAAGGCAAATATTATCAGCTTTATACCGGTGCATTTGAATTAGAATAAAAATATAATGCGGATTTGCTCCGCATTATATTTTTATTCACAGAATTATTTTTTGTTATGTTGTTGACTTTAAAGGCTCAAAAATGTACAATATAAAATACGGGTATTGAGCCCAAAATCATTCACAGGAGGTGGGTCGCACAATGGATAGCGATGGTAACCCTAACGGGTGTAAGTTAATAAAAACTGTGCAGACCCGGCTTGTTCACCGTCAGGTCTGCTAAGAGGGTGAATCAAATGAATGAAAATGAGTTCGGCAGTCTTTACAGGCTGCTGGCAAAAAACCACCTCAAGGAATTGAAGGATGAGCTGTCCGATATGGCATATCCGGATATTGCGGAATTCATTATGGACCTTGATGACGATAAAATCGCCGTCAAAATTTTCCGTATTCTGCCAAAGGATATCTCAGCCGATGTTTTTTCATACCTTGAGCCTGACAGCCAGACTGTCATTGTTCAGTCCATTACGGACAGTGAAATTGAGCGTCTTATGGACGACCTTTATGTTGACGATGCCGTTGACTTTCTCGAAGAGGTACCGGCAAATATTGTCCGCCGTGTTCTTGCCAACACGGATAAAGAAACAAGAGAAATCATTAACCGTTTTCTCAAATATCCGGAAAATTCCGCAGGTAGCGTGATGACAATTGAAATGGTTGAGCTCCATGACCGTCTCACCGTTGCGGAAGCTATCAAAAACATCAGACGTACAGGCGTTGACAAGGAAACGATTTACACCTGTTATGTTATTGATGACAAGCGTCATCTTGTGGGCACACTTCCCCTTCGCCGTCTGCTTCTCAACGAAGAGGATACACACCTGACAGAAATTATGAGCGACGATGAACAGCTTATTTTTGTCAGAACTATGGACGACCAGGAAGAGGTTGCCGCAATTGCAAAGAAATATGACCTTTTGTCCGTTCCCGTTGTTGATAAAGAGGACCGGCTTGTAGGTATCATCACCATTGACGATATCGTCGACATCATTGATGAAGAGGCCACCGAGGACTTTGAAAAGATGGCTTCACTTACTCCGTCAGAGGACGAATATCTTAAAACCGGTGTATTTTCACTTGCAAAAAACCGTATCGGTTGGCTTTTGGTGCTTATGATTGCCTCAACCTTTACCGGGCAGATTATTGAAGGCTTTGAAAATCAGCTTGCAACAATCGCAGGTCTCACCGCTTGTATTCCGATGCTTATGGGTACCGGCGGTAACTCCGGCAACCAGGTATCCACACTTATTATCCGTGGCCTTGCCCTTGGCGAGGTTAAAATCAAGGACTATTTCAAGGTGCTTTGGAAAGAAGTCAGAGTTTCATTGATGGTAGGTATCACCCTTGCCGTTGCAAACTTCGGAAGAATGCTTCTTGTCAGACTTATCACAGGCAGCGACACCACAAACAGCGTTATTCTTGTTGTGTCTCTTTCCGTTGCGGCAGTTGTTGTTGTTTCAAAAACAATCGGCTGTACGCTTCCCATTGTTGCAAAGCTTCTTAAATTGGACCCTGCACTCATGGCGGGTCCGCTTATTACAACGCTTGTGGACACAATTTCTCTTGTTATCTATTTTGCTCTGACAAAAGCACTCATACCGATGTAAATAAATATTATCAATAAAAGCGGGCGGATAATATCCGCCCATACTGTTTAAGATGAAGGAGGTTTTATCTTTGGAAAAAAATCCTTTAAAAGTGAAAAAGGAGCATACAAAAGCCGCCATGAGCCGCTTCTGGGGCTTCACAAAGGGATACAGACTTCTGACCCTTTTTTGCCCCTTACTGATTTTCCTTGATGTTATTGTTGAATTGGAAATACCCGATGCCATGGGTAATGTTGTGGATATTCTCAATCAGCTTAATAACACAAGCTATGACAGCTCTCTTATCTGGGGTGAGCTTACACAAAAGCTTATTGAGATGCTTCTTCTTTGCATTGCAACACTTATAATCGGCTATCTTGCCTCAAGGTGCTCGGCAATCGCAAGTATGGGCTTTGGTGCAAACCTCCGCCGTGAGCTTTTCAACAAAACTCAGGATCTCTCCTTTGAAAATATTGACAGGCTGAAAATCTCCTCCCTCATCACAAGAATGACCACCGATGTTTCGCAGGTTCAGAATGTTTATAAAAATACTATTGTGCAATTCATCAAGGGACCCTTTATGCTTATCACGGCTCTCATCAAGGCCTTGAGCATAAGCAAGGAGCTTTCCGTTGTTTTCTCACTTGCGCTTCCCGCAATCATCATTGTTCTTGCAATCATGGGTTACCTTGCAGTGCCCATTTTCAAAAAAATGCTCAAAACCACCGACGAATTCAACGGCACACTCAGAGGCAACATAAACGGCATCAGAGTTGTTAAATCCTTCGTTCGTGAAGAGCATGAAAAAAGCAAGTTTGACAAGGTGAACACCGCCGTTATGGAAATGAATGTCAGAGCTCAGAAGCTGGCACTTTATGTTACACCGGCAATTATGCTCATCATTTACGGCTGCATGATTTTTTCAATGTGGCGTGGAAGCTACCTTATCATTGAAAACAAAACCGGACTGACTCTCGGTGAAATGACAACCTTTGTCAACTACATAACTCAGGTTCTTTCTTCACTCATGACGGTTCTGCTTGTGTTTGTGAGCATGATTCTTGCAAAGGCTTCAATCGGCAGAATCGGTGAAGTTTTTGCCGAAGAGCCCACCGTTTCCGATAAAGGCAATAATCCGGAGCTGAAATTGAAAAACGGTGACATCGAATTCAGAAATGTATCCTTTAAATACAGCAAGGATGCAGTTAAAAATATTCTTGATGATGTCAATCTTAAAATAAACTCAGGTGAAACCGTGGGTATAATCGGCTCAACGGGCTCATCAAAATCAACCCTCATTCAGCTTATCCCCCGACTTTATGACCCCACAGAGGGTGAGGTGCTTGTCGGCGGAAACAATGTCAGAGATTATACCTTTGAGAATTTAAGAAGCGAGGTTTCCGTTGTTCTTCAGCAGAACATTCTGTTCTCAGGCACAATCATGGAAAATATTCGCTGGGGTAAGCCTGATGCCACTCAGGAGGAAATCATTGAAGCGGCAAAGGATGCTCAGGCGCATGAATTCATTTCCGGCTTTGAAAAGGGATATGAAACTGAACTCGGACAGGGCGGCAACACCGTTTCCGGCGGTCAGAAGCAGCGAATCTGCATTGCAAGAGCGCTTCTCAAAAAGCCGAAGATAATTATTCTTGACGACTCCACAAGTGCAGTTGACACTGCAACGGACACAAAAATCAGAATGGCTCTGCGTTCTGAAAAATACAGCGGTATTACCAAAATCATTATCGCTCAGCGCATCACTTCAATTATGGATGCAGACAGGATTATAGTTATCGACAACGGAAAAATTGACTCCGTCGGCACCCATGAGCAGCTCACAAAAAGCAGTGAGATTTATCATGAAATCTTTGTTTCACAGCAGGAAGGAGTGTTGGCACAGTGAATAAAACTCCCTTAAACAGCGAAGCAAACGAAGAAGCTTTACAGCTGGAAGAAGCTGAGAAAAAAACGGCTGAAAAGCAGAAAGACAAAAAGAAAAGAAAGCGTCCCGAAAGAAAGCCGAAAGGCAAAAAAATCCCGGAAAATGAAACCGAGGAGGAAAGAAAAGAACGGGAGAAAAAAGAAGAAAAGAAAAAGAAAAGCAAGCCCAAGGATATAAAACAGGCAACAAAGCGGCTTTTTAAATATATCGCTGAATTCAAGGGGCTTCTCATTATTGTTGCTTTGCTTGTTGTGGCAACAGCAGTTATGGGCGCCGTGGCATCCGTCTTCATGTATCCTATATACAACGCACTCGGTGAGGTTGCAGCAGGAACCATGGGCAATCAGGCAGCCTTTTCTGAAATTTCAAAATGGCTTGTTGTTATGGCTGTTTTCTACATTGCTTCAGCAGGCTGTAACCTTCTTTACACAAGGATCATGCTTCATGTTTCTTCAAGAACACTTGCAAATATGCGCCGTGACCTTTTCAATCATCTCCAGACTCTGCCGCTTGAATTTTTCGACAAAAAGAAAACCGGCGAAATCATGAGCCGCTTCACAAACGATATCAGCAGAGTCAGTGACCTTGTAAGCAACAATTTCCCGACCCTCATTTCATCCTCGATTCAGGCTGTTCTCACAATCGGAATCATGATTTATTTTTCCTGGCGGCTTACTCTCACAATTACCGTTGCCATTGTTCTCATGTTTGCTGTTGTTATGTTCATCACAAGCAAATGCTCTCCCCTTTTCAAAAAGCAGCAGAAGGCAATCGGTGAGTGCAACGGATATATCGAAGAATATATCAAGGGCATCAAGGTTGTAAAGCTCTTTTCACAGGAAAAAATTACAAAGAGTCAGTTCAGTCAACTCAATGAAAATTATCGCAGAACAGGTGTTAAGGCAAACATCATCGGCGGATTTATGAGTCCCATGATGTCCATGATAACAAGGGTTAACTATGCAATTGTTGTTTTCCTTGGTGCTTATTATGTAATCAACGGCACAATGAACATAGGTGCTCTTGTAACTTATCTTGACAAATCAAAAAGCTACGCTTCTCCCATTGTTTCCCTTGCTTCGTGCTACAGCTCACTTGTATCGGCACTTGCAGGTGCAGAACGTGTTTTTGAAATTCTTGACACACCATCTGAAACCGACGAAGGAAAAGCAACACTTGTGCGCATTATCAGAAATGCTCTCGGTGAAGCGGAGGAAACGGAAAATTCCGAAGGCGAATTCGCATGGAAGGTTCCCACGGAAAGCGGCAGCGACTATATTCCCGTGAAGGGCAACATTGAGGTTAAGGATATCACCTTTGCTTATGTGGAGGGTACTGATGTTCTGAAAAATGTTTCCGTGAATGCAAAAAGCGGACAAAAGGTTGCTTTCGTCGGCTCCACAGGTGCAGGCAAAACCACCATAACAAATCTTATCAACCGATTTTATGAAATTGACCGTGGCGAAATCACCTATGACGGCATTTCAATCAAGGACATCAGGAAGGACGACCTTCGCCGTTCAATGGCAATGGTTCTTCAGGATACAAAGCTTTTCCAGGGCACTATCAAGGAAAATATCCGTTACGGTAAGCTGGATGCAACCGACGAGGAGATCATTGCGGCGGCAAAGCTTGCAAATGCACATTCCTTCATTGAAAAGCTTCCGGACGGTTATGACACGGAAATCAAAGCCGATGCCGCCAATATTTCACAGGGTCAGGCCCAGCTTATAAACATTGCCCGTGCTGCAATTGCCAAAAGTCCCCTTCTTATTCTTGACGAAGCAACCTCCTCGGTTGACACAAGAACAGAAAGACTCATTGAAATCGGCATGGACAAGCTTATGGAAAACAGAACTGTTTTTGTCATCGCTCACAGACTTTCAACCGTTCGTAACTCTCAGGATATCGTTGTTCTGGAAAACGGTGAAATTATTGAGCAGGGCAATCATGACGAGCTTATCGCAAAGGGCGGAAAGTATTATCAGCTTTACACAGGCACCTTTGAAATGAAATGATAAGCATAAACAGACTCTGTAAAACCTGCGTTTTTTAGAGTCGTACTATAAAGGACAGTAAAGTAGCCAACACAGAATTTCTGTGTTGGCTATAACTTTTTGCGAGCGCTTCACCGCAAGCGGTAAGTAAGTGCGCTGTTAAAATTTTACAGTAATATCCGCAACCTCAAAATCATATTTTCAGTATTCAGATGCTCTGGAATTAACAGCTTCGGAAACCTTTACTTATTTTCTGTTAATCAGAAATATCTCATCATTGCAACAACCTTGCCGAGAATAATAACCTCATTGACAATAATAGGCTCAAAATCATCATTTTCCGGCTGAAGACGAAAATGCCCGTTTTCCTTATAGAAGGTTTTAACGGTTGCTTCATCTTCAATAAGAGCAACAACAATTTCACCGTTTCTTGCAGTGGGTGTTTTTTCAACAAAAATAATGTCTCCGTCAAAAATACCGGCATTCAACATACTTTCACCTCTGACACGAAGGGCAAACATCTCCTTATCCGAAGAAATGTGGCCGCCTGTGAAAGGAAGGTAGGACTCAATCTGTTCAACAGCAAGAATTGGCAAGCCCGCTGTTACAACACCCAAAAGGGGTACATGACGCACATTTTCAGCCTGACCCACAATTCTGATTGAACGCTTAAGCATGGGGTCACGCTCAATATAGCCCTTTTCCTCAAGAGCGTCAAGGTTATTCTGAACGGAAGATGTGGATTTCAGTCCGACTGCCTGACAGATTTCTCTCACAGAGGGAATTGCACCGTACGCCGCACGTTCCTTCAGGTATTCGAGTATACGATATTGGTTTTCGCTGAGTTCTCTCATGTTGTTTCCTCCTCGAAGAATGAAATTTTATGTAAAAACCAAAACAAATGTTCGTCTTTGTAGTCATTATAACACATCAAAACGAAAAATGCAAACATTTGTTCTTATTTTTTTGAAAAAATTTTTCTTCTTTTTATTTTCAGTATAATGCCGCATTTTTTTGTCAAGTATAGAGGTAACAAAAAACAACTGAAAGAGTGACGCTTTATGAAAAAGAAAAATATCATTCAGAAAATTTCCTCGGGCAAAGGCTTCTATATCGCTTCGGCTGTAAGCTTCGGTCTTGTTGTTATTGCCATTGTCCTTGTTTACAGAACCTCCACAGGTATGATTAAAGACCTTCTGACTACGCTTCCCGAAGGAATCACCAGAGAGGTCAGACACAATGAAACGGATGAAACTGACCCGAGATACACCACAGAAAAAGAGGAAACCGTACCCTCCACCACCACCGTTTCCACAACCGAGGAGCAGGAAACCTCAATGGCATGGGTGAATAACAGCGACGGAAAAGTCACCGTAACAACCACCGTGGAGGTGACAGAGCCTGTGATTTCAAATGATTCTTATGTTCTTCCTCTCACAAGCGAAGTTCAGAAGGGCTACTCCCCTTCATCCCCCGTGTTTGATGAAACCATGGAGGATTGGCGTGTTCACAAGGGAATTGATTTCAGTGCCGAAGTGGGCAGTGAGGTCAGAAGCATAGGTAACGGCAGAGTTACCAAGGTTATATCCGACCCGAGCTGGGGATATATAATTGAAATCGACCACGGAGACTTCACCGCACGGTACTGCGGACTTGAGCAAGGCACAGCAATAAAAAACGGTGACACTGTTGAAAAGGGTGACATCGTGGGAAAATTGGGTACAATTCCATGCGAGTCACGGCAGGAAAGCCACCTGCACTTTGAGGCTGTCAAAAACTCCGTGACCGTTGACCCCATGAGTGCCATGGGACTCGTAAGCGAAGAAATTCAGGAATAACAAGGCTGCCGCATCTGTTTTTACGGATGCGGATTTTATATACATATCCTTCACAAGTCAATTTCATGAAATAATTTCATTCTCCTTTTTTGCACCGAAAGACAAAACATACAACTAAAAACTAACAAAAAATAACAAATTTGTCCGTATTCACGAAAAGGTTTTTAAGGTGCTTTTTTGATTGACATCAATTGTCATTTATGCTATAATTTCAGTATAAAATTTATGCTATATTACTATAGTATACGTTCCCTTGAGACTGACGGATAAGTGGAGCACCACACGAATCAGGGAGTGAATAATATCAGTCGACCGTCTGGGCTACTTGCAAGGGTTCTTGTTTCCTTGTGTAAGTGCGCCCGGATTTTTTTATTTTCAAAGGAGGTTGAACAAATGAAAAAAGTTGCAATCATTATGGGAAGCGACAGCGATTTGCCTGTTGTTTCAAAGGCAGCCGATACCCTCAAGGAATTCGGTGTACCTTTTGAGCTTCATATTTACTCAGCTCACCGCACACCCGTTGAAGCAAAGGAATTTTCAGAAAATGCAAAGGATAACGGCTTCGGCTGCATCATTGCGGCAGCAGGTATGGCAGCACACCTTGCAGGTGCAATTGCGGCAAACACCACCCTTCCCGTTATCGGTATTCCCATGAAATCAAAATATCTTGACGGTATTGACGCCCTCTTGTCAACTGTACAGATGCCCTCAGGTATCCCCGTAGCCACAGTTGCAATTGACGGAGCAGTCAATGCCGCCTTGTTGTCTATTGAGATTCTCGCAGTGAGCGATGAGACTCTTGCACAAAAGCTTATGGCAAAAAGAAAAGCCGACACACAAAAGGTTCTTGAAAAGAACGCTGCTGCTGAAAAGCAGTTCAACAACTGATTAAACAAAAAAAGCTGTGTTTGCTTCTGCTTTCTTGCAATACACAGCCGGAGTTATAAATTAAAAAATTATTTTTACGGAGGTATATAACCATGGAAAAAATTTACACAGGTAAAACAAAGGACGTATACAAGCTTGAAAACGGCAATTGTCTTCTTAAATTCAAGGATGATTGCACAGGTAAAGACGGCGTTTTCGACCCGGGCGAAAATTCAGTAGGTCTTACAATCGACGGTGTAGGCGATGTCAACCTTCGTATGTCAATTTATTTCTTTGAAAAGGTTAATGCAGCGGGCATCAAGACTCATTATGTGAATGCAAACCTTGAAGACACAACAATGGAGGTTCTCCCCGCAAAGGTATTCGGTCACGGTCTTGAGGTTATCTGCCGCCATAAGGCAGTTGGCAGCTTCATCCGCCGTTACGGTGATTACATTGAAGAAGGTGCAGACCTTCCCGCATATGTTGAAATGACATTCAAGAACGATGAAAAAGGCGACCCCCTTGTAATAAAGGACGCCCTTGTTGCTCTTGGTGTTATGACAGACAAGCAGTATGATGATATCAAAGAAATGACCCAGAAGATTACTCAGATTGTCGCTGACGACCTTAAGGAAAAGGGTCTCATCCTTTATGATATAAAATTTGAATTCGGTTACGACCCCGAAGGCAATGTAATGCTTATTGACGAAATCGCATCAGGTAATATGCGTGTTTATAAGGACGGCAAGTACATTGACCCCATGACACTTTCAGAACTTTTCTTTGCATAAGGAGCAATTAAATGGGTGGTTTTTTTGGCGCAGTCAGTAAGAATGATACTGTTCTTGATGTATTCTTCGGCACTGACTATCACTCTCACCTTGGTACTCGCCGTGGCGGTATGGCTGCCTACGACGAGAAAAAAGGATTACAACGAAAAATTCATAAAATTGAAAATTCACCCTTCAGAACAAAATTTGAAAACATTTCAAATGTTATGAAGGGCACTGCAGCAATCGGGTGCATCAGTGATTCTGATGCACAGCCCTTGCTTGTGCGCTCCAAACTCGGATTGTATGCCATTTGTATTATCGGTTTAATCAACAACAAAGAAAAGCTTGTTGAAGATTTTCTTTTCACAAACGGCGGACACTTCGGTGCCATGACAAACGATGGCATCAACTCAACCGAGCTTGTTGCGGCAATGATTAACCAGAAGGATAATTTCCCTGACGGAATTGCATATGCTCAGAGCCTTATTGACGGCACTGCATCAATTCTTATTCTTACCGATGACGGCAGAATCATTGCCGCCCGTGACAGATTGGGAAGAATCCCCGTTTTAATCGGTGTTAACGATGACGGTCACTGTGTTTCATTTGAAGATTTTGCCTATAAAAAATTAGGTTATTCCGACTATAAAGAGCTCGGACCGGGCGAGGTTGTTGAGTTCACTGCCGATTCCTTCAGAGTTTTAAGAGAAGCCGGAAAACAAACCAAAATCTGCGCATTTCTGTGGTCATATTACGGCTACTCAACATCCTGCTATGAGGGCGTGAATGTTGAAGTGATGAGATACAGAAACGGCAAGATCATGGCTGAAACGGACCGTGCAAACAATGTGGCTCAGGACATTGACTTTGTAAGCGGTGTTCCCGATTCGGGTACACCTCATGCCATTGGTTATGCTCATGAAAGCAGAATTCAGTTTGCCCGTCCCTTCATCAAATACACACCGACATGGTCACGCAGCTTTACACCTGCCAACCAGAACGAAAGAAACAGGGTTGCAAAAATGAAGCAGATTCCCGTCCATGATCTGATTCATGACAAAAAGCTGCTTTTTGTGGATGATAGTATAGTCCGTGGCACTCAGCTTCGTGAAACAGTTGAGTTTCTTTATGAAAACGGTGCTAAAGAGGTGCATATCCGTTCGGCTTGTCCTCCGATTATGTACAGCTGTAAATATCTCAACTTCACAAGAGCAACCTCTGAAATGGAGCTGATTGCACGAAGCACTATTATGGAGCTTGAAGGCGAAGAAGGCTTCAGATATATTCATGAGTATATTGATTCCTCAACAGAAAGAGGCAAAAATTTAAGGAATGCAATTTGTCAAAAGCTGCATTTTACATCCCTCGAATTCCAATCCATTGACGGAATAATCAAGGCTATAGGACTTCCGGCTGACAAGGTGTGTACCTATTGTTGGACCGGAAAAGAATAAAACAAACAATACAGGAGAGTGTGATATGGATCATAAAAATTCTTTTTCTGCCAGCTATGCGGCTGCAGGTGTAGATATTACTGCCGGTTATAAATCGGTGGAGCTGATGAAAAAGCACGTTGCAAGAACCCGTAACGAGGGCTCTGTGGACGATGTCGGGGGCTTCGGCGGATGCTTTGATCTCAGCATGATTGCCGGAATGGAGCATCCTATCTCCGTTTCAGGCACCGACGGCTGCGGAACAAAGGTAAAGCTTGCAATTCTTATGGATAAGCACGACACAATAGGCATTGATGCAGTTGCTATGTGTGTTAACGATATCATCTGTGTCGGTGCAAAGCCTTTATATTTCCTTGACTATATTGCCTGCGGCAAAAATGTTCCCGAAAAAATTGCAGAAATCGTAAGCGGTGTTGCTGAAGGCTGTGTTCAGTCCGGTGCGGCACTCATCGGTGGTGAAACCGCAGAGCATCCCGGTCTTATGCCCGAGGAGGATTATGACCTTGCCGGATTTGCAGTTGGTGTGGTTGATAAGCCGAAAATGATTGATAACAGCAAAATGGCTGCCGGCGATGTTGTCATCGCTCTCCCCTCCACAGGCATCCATTCCAACGGCTTCAGCTTATGCCGTAAGGTTTTTGATATTGACAACAACAATCCCGAGCTTTATGTTGCCCGTGATGAATTGGGCGGCAAGAGCATTGCAGAAGCTTTACTCGTTCCCACAAAAATTTATGTCAAGCCTGTTCTTGCACTTCTTGAAAAAGTCAGTGTAAAGGGAATTTCCCATATTACAGGCGGCGGCTTCTATGAGAATATTCCACGCTCCATCCCCGACGGACTTTGTGCAAAAATTGACAAATCAGCCATCAAGGTGCTTCCTATCTTTGATTTGATTGCCGAATGGGGCAATATTCCCGAGCGTGATATGTATAACACCTACAACATGGGTGTGGGTATGAGCGTTGTAGTTCCCGCCGAGCAGGCAGAGCTTTCTCTTTCTGTTCTTAAAGAAAACGGCATTGACGCTTATATTATAGGCGAGATTATAGAAGGCGACGAGAAGGTGATTTTGTGATGAATAAGAAAATCGCTGTTCTTGTTTCCGGCGGAGGCACAAATCTTCAGGCACTTATTGATGCTCAGAAAAACGGCATTATCAAAAACGGTGAAATCAGTCTTGTTATTTCAAACAACAAAACCGCTTATGCCCTTGAAAGAGCAAGAATGAACGGTATTCCGTCTGCTGTTGTTATCAGAAAGGATTGCGGCAGCCAGGAAATGTTTGAGCAGAAAATTATCAGCCTTTTAAGAGAGCATGAAATTGACCTCATTGTTCTTGCAGGCTTTATGAGTATCCTTTCAGCCGACTTTACCGGAGCCTTTGAAAGAAAAATCATCAATGTTCATCCCTCACTTATCCCCTCCTTCTGCGGCAAAGGCTTTTACGGTCTTCATGTTCATGAGGCTGCCCTCGCCTACGGTGTTAAGGTAACAGGCGCAACGGTACACTTTGTGAATGAAATCCCCGATGGCGGCGAAATAATTCTTCAGAAGGCAGTTGAAATCAAAAAAGATGACACACCCGAAACCTTGCAGAAAAGAGTTATGACCGAGGCAGAATGGAAAATTCTTCCCGAGGCTGTCAGCCTTTTCTGTGAAGGCAAATTAAATAACAGAGGAGAATAAGAAATGAAAGTTTCCACAATCAAAGACGAGCTTAACTCCCTCGCTTATCACGGCAGAGGTATCATTATCGGCAAAAGTGCCGACGGCAAAAAGGCAGTAACTGCTTATTTCATTATGGGCAGAAGCGAAAACAGCCGCAACCGTGTATTCGTGCTTGAAGGCGATGCAATGCGCACTAAGGCCTTCGACGAAAGCAAAATGACAGACCCTCACCTTATTATTTACTATCCCGTAAGAGTTCTCGGCAATAAGACTATTGTCACAAACGGTGATCAGACAGATACAATTTATGACCTTATGGATAAGCAGATGACCTTTGAACAGGCTCTGCGCACAAGAGAGTTTGAAGACGATAAGCCTAACTTCACACCCAGAATTTCAGGCATTATCCGCCTTGAAAAGGATGATATGAACTTTGCTATGTCAATACTCAAAAGTGCCGAAGGTGATGACTCCTCCTGTGAAAGATTCACTTACGCTTATTCAAATCCCCTTTGCGGCAGAGCAAAATTCATTCATACATATAACTGTGACGGCAATCCCCTTCCCTCATTTGAAGGTGAGCCAAAAACACTTGAGCTCCCCGATGTAAGCATTGACGAGCTTACAGACCTTATCTGGACAAATCTTAATGAAGATAACAAGGTTTCACTTTTTGTAAGATATATTGACATTGAAAGCGGCGACTCTGAAACAAGAGTAATAAACAAAAATAAATAAATCCTTAGGAGTTATAACAATGAAAGAATTTGAACTTAAATACGGCTGTAACCCCAATCAGAAGCCCTCAAAAATTTATATGCACGACGGAAGCGATCTTCCCATTGAAATTCTCTCAGGCAGACCCGGATACATCAATTTTCTTGATGCATTCAACTCATGGCAGCTTGTTAAAGAGGTGAAAGAAGCAACAGGTCTTCCCTGTGCCGCATCCTTCAAGCATGTCAGCCCCACTTCGGCAGCAGTTGGTCTTCCCCTTTCCGACAAGCTCAAGAGAGCCTGCTTTGTTGACGATATTGAGGGTCTTGACAATTCCCCCCTTGCCTGTGCATACGCAAGAGCAAGAGGTACAGACAGAATGTGCTCCTTCGGTGACTGGGTTGCACTTTCAGACGAGGTTGACGAGCTTACTGCAAGACTTATCAAAAGAGAAATTTCCGACGGCGTTATCGCTCCCGGATATACAGAAAAAGCCCTTGAAATTCTCAAGCAGAAGAGAAACGGCAACTACAACATTGTTAAAATTGATGCCTCTTATGTTCCCGCAGAAGCTGAGCATAAGCAGGTTTTCGGCATCACCTTCCAGCAAGGCAGAAATAATTTCAAAATTAACGAAGCTCTCCTTGAAGACATCGTAACAAAAAACAAGGAGCTTCCCGAAAGCGCAAAAAGAGACCTTATTATTGCTCTTATCACTCTCAAATATACACAGTCAAATTCTGTTTGCTATGCAGTTGACGGACAGGCTATCGGCGTCGGTGCAGGTCAGCAGTCAAGAATTCATTGTACCCGCCTTGCAGGTACAAAGGCTGACACCTGGTTCCTTCGTCAGGCAGATAAGGTGCTGAACCTTCCCTTCCTTCCCACCCTCGGCAGAGCTGACAGAGATAATGTCATTGACGGCTATATCAACAAAAACGAAGAAGATGTCTGCGCTGACGGTAATTGGCAGAAGTATTTCACAACTCAGCCCGAGCCCTTCACCAAGGAAGAAATGGACGCATACCTTTCAGAAATCACAGGTGTGGCTCTCGGCTCAGATGCCTTCTTCCCCTTCTCAGATAATATTGAAAGAGCATATCGCAGCGGTGTAAGCTATGTTGCAGAACCGGGCGGCTCAATCAGAGATGATGCTGTTATTGAATGTGCCGACAAATACAATATGGTAATGGCATTCACAAAAATGAGACTCTTCCATCACTAATTTGACTTAAAAGGAGCTAACGATGCTTAACTACTTTAACGAACTCAGCAACTATGACCCGGAGGTTTTTGCCTCCTGTGACAAAGAAATGACAAGACAGCAAAGCTTTATTGAGCTTATTGCATCGGAAAACATTGTTTCAAAGGCTGTTCTTCTTGCAGCGGGCAGCGTTCTTACCAACAAATATGCAGAAGGCTACCCGGGCAAGCGTTACTACGGTGGCTGTCACTGCGTTGACAAGGTTGAAGAAATTGCAAGAGAAAGAGCAAAAAAGCTCTTTGGTGCCGAACACGCCAACGTTCAGCCCCACTCCGGTGCCAACGCAAACCTTGCAGCCTTTTTCGCCCTGACAGAGCCCGGCGACACCGTTATGGGTATGAATCTTTCACAGGGCGGACATCTTTCCCACGGCTCACCCGTTAACATTTCGGGTAAATATTGGAATATCGTTCAATACGGTGTTGACGACGAATCAGAAATGATCGATTACGACAAAATGAGAGAGATCGCACTTCAATGCAAGCCTAAGCTCATTGTTGTCGGTGCAAGTGCATATTCAAGAATTATTGACTTCCCCCGTTGCAGAGAAATTGCAGACGAGGTGGGCGCATATCTTATGGTGGATATGGCACACATTGCAGGTCTTGTTGCCGCAGGTGTTCATCCCTCACCGGTACCCTATGCCGATGTTGTGACAACAACAACCCACAAAACTCTCAGAGGTCCGAGAGGCGGTATGATACTTTGCAAGGAAGCTCTTGCAAAACAGATTGACAAGGCTGTTTTCCCCGGCACACAGGGTGGTCCCCTTATGCACATTATTGCCGCTAAGGCGGTTGCCTTCGGTGAGGCACTTACAGATGAATTCAAAGAATATCAGAAGCAACTTGTTAAAAATGCCGCAGTTCTTTGTGATGCACTCAAAAAAGAGGACATCGACATCGTTTCCGGCGGTACCGATAATCACCTTATGCTTCTTGACCTTCGCAAATACGGCATTTCAGGCAAGGAGCTTGAAAAAAGACTTGACGAGGTTCATATCACAGCCAATAAAAACACTATTCCGAATGACCCGGCAAGTCCCTTTGTTACAAGCGGTCTTCGCATCGGCACAGCCGCTGTTACTTCAAGAGGCTTCAAGGAAAAAGAAATGCTTATGATTGCTAAATGGATAAAAGAAGTTATAGTTGACTTTGATTCAGCAAAAGACAGAATCACTAAGGAAGTTGAAAAGCTTTGTGCTGAATATCCTATATATTAAGCTGTAAGGAGAAGCAACATGAAAATAATGGTTGTAGGTGGCGGTGGCCGTGAACACGCCATAATAAAAAAAATCAAAGAAAACAAGGATGTAACCGAAATTTTTGCCCTGCCCGGTAACGGTGGAATTGCAGCAGACGCAGTTTGTGTGCCCGTTAAAGCAACGGACATTGAAGGCATCTGCACCTTTGCAAAGGAAAATGCAATCGACTATGCAGTTGTAGCTCCCGATGACCCTCTTGTTTTGGGTGCAGTTGATGAGCTTTCAAAGGCAGGTATTCCCTGCTTCGGCCCCGAAAGCAAGGCAGCTATCATTGAAGGCAGTAAGGTATTTTCAAAAAATCTTATGAAGAAATACGGAATTCCCACTGCAGAATACGAGGTATTCACTGACCTTGATTCAGCACTTTCTTATCTTGAAGCTGCCCCCATTCCGACAGTTATCAAGGCTGACGGCTTAGCCCTCGGCAAAGGTGTTATTATTGCCTCAACACGTGAAGAAGCAAAAGAAGCTGTCCGTTCAATGATGGAGGATAAAATCTTCGGTGACAGCGGAAGCCAGGTTGTAATTGAAGAATTCCTTACAGGACCTGAGGTTTCCGTGCTTTCATTCACAGACGGCAAAACCGTTGTTCCAATGATTTCTTCAATGGATCATAAGCGTGCAAAGGATAATGATGAAGGTCTTAACACAGGCGGTATGGGTACAGTTGCTCCCAACCCCTATTATACAAAGCAAGTAGCCGAAAGATGTATGAAGGAAATCTTCCTTCCCACAATTGAGGCTATGAATAAGGAAGGACGCACTTTCAAGGGTTGTCTTTACTTCGGCCTTATGATTACAGAAAAAGGTCCCAAGGTTATTGAATATAACTGCCGTTTCGGCGACCCGGAAACTCAGGTTGTGCTCCCTCTTCTTGAAAGTGACCTTCTCACCGTTATGAAAGCTACAACAGAAGGTACCCTTGCTGAAACCGAGGTCAAATTCGCAGATAAAAACGCCTGCTGCGTCATCATGGCTTCAGATGGCTATCCTCAGAAGTATGAAAGCGGATATCCCATTACGGTACCTGAAGAAATCAAGGATAAGGTATACATTGCAGGCGCAAAGACAGAAAACGGTGTTCTCAAAACTGCAGGCGGACGTGTTCTCGGCGCAACAGCAGTTGAAGATACTTTGGAAAAAGCAATTGATGAAGCCTATAAAATGGTTGATACAATAAAATTCCAGAATGCATATTACAGACACGATATAGGCAAAAAAGCCAAGGAGGCAAAATAATGGTATATCGCATTTACGTTGAAAAGAAAAAAGAACTCGCAAACGAAGCTAAAGGTCTTCTTGCAGACATTAACTCTCTTCTTTCCATCAAATCAGTAACCGGTTTAAGAGTAGTTAACCGTTATGATGCAGAGGATATTGACAAGGAGCTTTTTGATTATGCTGTTAAGGCAGTTTTCTCAGAGCCTCAGCTTGATATCGCTTCGGACTCACTTACATACGAAGAAAATGATACGGTTTTTGCAGTGGAATACCTCCCCGGTCAGTTTGACCAGCGAGCAGACTCAGCCGCTCAGTGTATTCAGATTATTTCACAGGGTGAAAGACCTACCATTAAAACTGCAAAGGTATATATCCTTTCGGGCGATATTTCCGAAAGCGAGCTTGCCGAAATCAAAAAGTATGTTATCAACCCTGTTGAAGCAAGACAGGCAACTCTTGATACCTTTGAAACTCTCAAAACAAAATATGAAATTCCTACCGAGGTTGAAACTCTTGACGGCTTCATTGACCTTGACAGTGACGGACTCGCTGCTTTCGTAAAGAAGTATGCCCTTGCGATGGATAACGATGATATTGCTTTCTGCCAGGAATACTTTAAAAAGGAAGGCAGAAATCCGACCATTACTGAAATCAGAATGATTGACACCTATTGGTCAGACCATTGCCGCCATACAACCTTCCTTACCATCATTGACGATGTTAAGTTTGAAGACGAGCTTCTTCAGAAGGCATATGACGATTACATTGAAACAAGAAAAGAGCTTGGCAGAACAAAGCCTGTCTGCCTTATGGATATCGGTACTCTTGCAGGTAAGTATCTCAAGGAAAAAGGATATCTTGATAAGCTTGACGAAAGTGAAGAAATCAATGCCTGCACAGTTAAGATTGATGTGACAGTTGACGGCAAAAAAGAGCCCTGGCTTCTTCTTTTCAAAAACGAAACTCACAACCACCCCACAGAAATTGAGCCCTTCGGCGGTGCTGCTACCTGTATCGGCGGTGCAATCCGTGACCCCCTTTCAGGAAGAAGCTATGTTTACGGCGCAATGCGTGTCACAGGTGCATCAGACCCCTTGAAGAGCGTTGCTGAAACAATACCCGGTAAGCTTCCTCAAAGAAAAATTGTCACAACTGCAGCAGCCGGTTATTCCTCTTACGGTAATCAGATCGGTCTTGCAACAGGTATTGTTGATGAGCTTTATCATGATGGCTACACAGCAAAAAGAATGGAAATCGGTGCTGTTGTGGCTGCTGCTCCTGCAGAAAATGTGCGCAGAGAATGTCCGGAAGACGGTGACGTGGTAATTCTTTTAGGCGGCGCAACAGGCCGTGACGGCTGCGGCGGTGCAACAGGCTCCTCAAAGTCACACACAGCCCAGAGCCTTGAAACCTGCGGTGCCGAGGTTCAGAAGGGTAATGCACCGGAAGAAAGAAAGCTTCAGAGACTTTTCAGAAATAAAACAGCCTGCCGTATGATCAAGCGTTGTAACGACTTCGGCGCAGGCGGTGTTTCCGTTGCAATCGGTGAGCTTGCTGACGGCCTTGAAATTGACCTTAATGCAGTACCCAAAAAGTATGAAGGTCTTGACGGCACAGAGCTTGCAATCAGCGAAAGCCAGGAAAGAATGGCAGTTGTTATTGAAAAAGAAAATGTTGATGCCTTCCTTGCCCTTGCAAAGCAAGAAAACCTCAACGCAACAGTTGTTGCAAAGGTTAAAGCAGAAAAGAGACTTACTATGTTCTGGAACGGCAAGGCTATTGTTGATATCAGCCGTGACTTCCTTAACTCAAACGGTGCAGAAAAGCACATTTCAATTGAAGCTGCTGCACCCTGTTGCCCGATGAAGAAGATTGAAGGCAGCTTCACAGAAAATATGAACGCTCTTGCTTCAGACCTTAATGTTTGTTCAAAGCGTGGACTTTCAGAGCGTTTTGACTCCACCATCGGTGCAGGCACAGTCCTTATGCCCTTCGGCGGTAAGTATCAGCACACACCCATTCAGGCTATGGTTCAGCTCGTTTCAACTGAAAAGGGTCACACAGATGACTGCTCTGTAATGTCCTGGGGTTATAATCCCTTCTATACAGAAAAAACACCCTTCCACGGTGCATATATGGCTGTTGTTGAATCAGTCTGTAAGCTTATTGCAACAGGTGCTTCCTTTGAAGACGTATATCTCACCTTCCAGGAATACTTTGAAAGACCCGGCAAGGATCCCAAGCGTTGGGGCAAGCCGCTTTCAGCTCTTCTTGGTGCTTTTAAAGCTCAGAAGGACCTTAAGGTTGCTGCTATCGGCGGTAAGGACTCAATGAGCGGTACCTTTGAAAACCTTGATGTACCTCCTACACTTGTTTCCTTTGCAGTAACAACAGACAAGGTTGACAATATCGTATCACCCGAATTCAAAAAGGCGGGCAATAAAGTTATAAAGCTCACTCCCGACTTTGATGAAAATCATCTCCCCGTGACAGAGTCTCTCACAGGCATTTTTGCAAAGGTAACAGAGCTTCTTCGTTCAGGCAAGGCAGTTTCCTGCTACACACCGACATTTGGCGGTGTGGCTGAAGCAGTTATGAAAATGTGCTTCGGTAACGGTCTTGGCTTTACATATGAAAAGGGACTTGACCTTAACGCTCTGTTCAATTACAGCTATGGTTCATTCCTTCTTGAAGTAGAACCCGATGTAAACGAAGGTGAAACAATCGGTTTCATAACAGAAGAAAAGGCTATCAGCTACGGCGATGAAGCAATCTGTCTCGATGCTCTTTTAGGCATTTATGAAAATAAGCTTGAAAGTGTATATTCCTGTAACATTGACCAATCAAAATCAAAAACTCAGACCTTCTCATATGAAAATACAAAGAAAATCAGCCCCGCAATCAAAACAACAAAGCCGAAGGTACTCATCCCTGTATTCCCCGGCACAAACTGCGAATTTGATTCAGCAAAGGCTATGGATGATGCCGGAGCAGAAAGCAAGATCATCGTCATAAACAACCTTTCTGCTGACGGAATTGCGAGAAGCGTTGAAGAATTTGCGAAGGAGCTCTCAACTGCACAGATGGTATTTATTCCCGGTGGCTTCTCCGGCGGTGACGAGCCCGACGGCAGCGGTAAGTTCATCACAGCCTTCTTCCGCAACGCCGCTGTTAAAGAGCAGGTAACAGAACTTCTTGACAAAAGAGACGGTCTTATGTGCGGTATCTGTAACGGCTTCCAGGCACTTGTTAAGCTTGGTCTTGTACCCTACGGCAAAATTCTTGACTCAGACGAGAATATGCCCACACTTACCTTCAACACAATTGCACGTCACCAGTCACGCATTGTCAGAACAAGAATTGCATCAAATATGAGCCCCTGGCTTTACGATACAAATGTTGGTGATGTATATTCTGTTCCCATCTCTCACGGTGAAGGACGCTTCCTTGCTTCTGAGGAGGAAATTCTCAGACTTGCAAAGAACGGACAGATTGCAACACAGTATGTTGATTTGAATGATGAAGCAACAAACGATATTCACTTCAATCCTAACGATTCAATGTATGCAATTGAAGGTATCACCTCACCTGACGGACGTGTATTCGGCAAAATGGGACACAGCGAAAGAATCGGCTACGGACTTTATAAGAATGTTATTGGTGATTATGACATCAAGATGTTCAAATCAGCCGTTAAATACTTTAAATAAAAAATGCAAAGCCTTGCCCCTTTGCGGTAAGCAGACAAAAAGAACAGGCACTTGGAATTAACCGAGTGCCTGTGTTGTTTTATGATGAAAGGCTGTTTCAAAACATGCCTTTTTGCTATATCATCTTTTCTTGACCTCGCCGGACGGGTATCTTTTTTTGAAAAAAGTGATATGAAAAACTTTTATTATCAGTTCTTTTATGAGCCGCTGGAAAATCCGCCGTCAACAACAAGTGATGTTCCTGTTATGTATGATGCCATTTCCGATGCAAAGAAAAGCACAGAGCCTGCAACATCCTCAGGCTTTGCAAGGCGGCGCATCGGTGTTCTCATAGTCATATATCCCATCCACTTTTCATTTGCCATATTATCGGCAATAAGAGGAGTTTCAACAAAGCCGGGGCAAACACAGTTAACTGTAATACCAAAACGAGCCCATTCGCAGGCAAGGCTCTTTGTCATCTGCATCACGCCGCCCTTACTTGCGCTGTAAGCCGCAGCACCGGGGATACCCATAATTCCGCCAAGAGAGCATGTATTGATAATTCTGCCACTCTTTTGCGGAATCATAAACTCATTTGCAACACTCTGAGACACAAAAAAGTGACTTGTAAGGTTAAGTGCGATGACCTTGTTCCAATCCTTTTCTGTTTCATTGATACTGTATGCAGAATGTGCCATACCTGCATTGTTAACAAGAATATCAAGTGTACCCGTTTCATTCTTCACGGTTTCGACCATTCTTTTCACTTCGTCGCTGCTTGTTATATCTGCCACAATGGGGATAATTCTGCTGTCCGGATACTTTACTTTAAGCTCATCGGCCTTTTCCGTAAGCACATTTTCGTTATAGTCTGCCATATAAACATCAGCGCCGTTTTGCAGAAATGCAATTGAAGCTTCAAGTCCTATACCGCTTGCTGCCCCTGTGATTAAAACTGATTTTCCTTTAAAATTTAAGCTGTAATTCATAATTATTCTACCTCATATAATATTACCATGTATTGTATTTCATATCCGATAAAAACCGCAAGCTAACCTGATAGAAAGCCTGCGGTTGATTTTTTTAATTTATGCTACCTCTGCTGCAAGCTCCTCATAAGCTGCCATGAGAGTTGAAGCTGTTTTGTCGCCAAGAGAAATAAGCTCCTGATAGTGGCCGAATGCAAGTGCAAGGCAATAGTCATTGTCAGGTACAATGTAACCGCAAGCATCATTTGCAAGACCAAATACGATAACATCTTCACCGAAGATTTCACAAAGTGTCTTGCCCTCGAAGTCCTTACCGTCTACACTGCCATCTGCTGTAAGAGAGCTGCCACCGTAAACAAGGTCTGCACAAAGCTCACCGGGAACCATTGCAATTCTGATATCCTTGCCCATTTCGATATAACCGATTTCGGTTGTCATATAATATTTTTTGTCAACCTTCTTAATCTGATAGCTGAAAATACCAAGCTTACCTGCAAGCTGCATAACCGGGTTTGTAAGCTCAACCTCAACAGTTTTAAGAGCAACATTGAGAATGGGTTCAACCTCTGTTTCGGTTGCTGCCTCCCAGCCTTCATACCAGGGAGTATACATATGACCTGCAGTTTCTTCTTCAGTGAAATTGAGACTCATAAGATAATCATCTGCTTCAATTTCAGCCTGACTCATTGTGAGACCAAGAGTCATTTTACCGATTTCACGGCCATAGTTTGCGGCTGTGTTGACTCTCTTTTCTGCTTCAACATCAATGCCCTGTGTATAGATACCGCAGATTGCACCGTTGAAGAACATGAAGTCATAGCCTGCATTGTTGATAACCTCACCGATGTAGTAAATATAGTCACCTGAAAGACCGTGTCCCTTTGTGGGGTCGCCGGCTGTTGCAAGACCTACAACATCGGGATGTGCTGCCATGTTAAGAATGATTGTGGGTGTTGAAGATGCTGCATCGGGAGTAAAGGTAAAGCGTTTAAGGTCTGTTTCCATTGAATCGGCAGAGGGTCTGTTCTTATTTTTGAAATATTCTTCGCCGATGTCCTTTGAGGCATAAGTCATTGTGCCTTCTTCCATGTCAAGAACCGCATTTTCAATGGCTGTTTTAACCTTATCATAGAAGAATTCCATATATTCGGGGTCTGTGCCCTGCTGAAGCTCACCAAGACCTGTGATTGAGTTCACAAGATTAAATGGAAGCTTGCCGAAAAGGTCTGTCCAGAGACCCTGAGTGTCAATGCATGAATGTGAATGAGTTGAGAAAAGGTTGATTGAGCTGATGTCATTAGCCTCAGCAAAATCTGCAAGCATTCCTCTGATAACTCTGATGTCAGAATTTGCAACACCGATTGCATCGATTGTGGCAAACACTGTTGTACCTCTGCCGCTGCCGTCATTCATGGCAACAACACGAACCTTCATGTCGTCAAGAATTTCACGCAAATCGTTTGTGAAAAGATTCTGCTCACTCATGAAGCCGCCGAGATAAAGGTCATATTCTTCCCAATTTTCGGGAACAAGGCTGAGTGAAGCACTGCCGAGTGACCACTTTGCATCAGCAGAAGCTGATTCAATGAATTCACCTGTGCCCTCATAGAAGTTATCGTAAGAATAATCTTCTTCGGCAATAAAGCTGTCATTTTCATTCATCACACTGCCAAGCCCCTTAACGAGAGCACCGAAAACCCATTCAATTGTTTTTGCAAGAACAACCGTAAAAGGACTGTCGGTTCTTTCAAAATCAATAGCAGAAGCGGGTACTGCCGTTACACTGAAAAGCATCACAACTGTGAGAACAACTGCAACAAGTTTCTTTTTCATATTGTATCCTCCTCATGTGCCAAAATATGGCACATTATTATTCAATGTAATAATGACACAATAAAAAGAAAATATTTTTCCTTAAAAGAATATTACCGAATTATTTATAAGATTTTAATAATTTAAATCCAATAAATTTATCGCATAGTCCTGTATGCTTCCTATCGAAGGTGTTGCTGTATACACTGTATCGTTAAACTGAACTGAATTTGCACCTGTAAAAATTGCGAATATCTCGGTTTCACCGTCAGCAAATTCTATTTCAATCCGGATGCATCCGCCGTAATACATTTTGCCCTCATCGTGGGCAAATTCAAGTTTTTCAAGCATAGGCACAAATTCTTCAATCTGCTTTTTAGTTAAGCTCTTTTGCTTTATAACTTCAGGCCTGGAGGAATATTCGGCAATTGTTATGCTCCTGATTTTATCCGCTTCAATCCCTTCAAAGGGTGCTTCCCCTTTAAGCCAGCCTAATTCTCCCAACTGCTTCACAGCGTCTTTGTTCACATCCTCTATTGTACCATCGGAAAGCTTTATGCAAAAACTTGTTCCTCCCCGAGCCGGATAGCTTGTCAACACCGTGCCGTAAGCAACCAACACCTTGTCACCGTCTGTGATACCTCTGAAGATTTTGTTCTCCGCATCACCCATTACTATAGGTGAGCCGTTTTCATTAACAAAGATGAATTCACCTGTCCTTGATATAAGTGCGTGACCTGTGTGAAATGCTTTTCCGTCTTTAAAAAACATATATGCCCCCGAAAGGATACCGACAAGAAAAACAACTGAAATTATCAGCGCTATGTATTTTTTCTTCATGATTTCTCTCCTTATTCCACAATTAACATTCTTTCATTTTTGAGCTGAGCCGGATAGGTTTCCATAATTTCGCTTGAGCATATAACTGACACTCTTTTACTTTTGAAAAAATCGGCGGACAAATCCATCACATAATATCCGTCAATCACACAAGCAACCTCATCGCTGTAATAGAAGCTGTATCTTCCGCCCTCGCCGTCAGAAATAATGAGTGTGTTACCGTTAACCTGCTCAACAATGCCCGTGATAGAAGTTTCGCCCTGCTGCAGTGATAAATCCGCCTTGTTGTCAGACTTTCTGCAGCCGTAAAGGGAAAGGATAAAAATAAAGCTCAGAATTATTGCAATTGCTTTTTTCATAAAAAAATCACCTCTGCCATATTAGATGAAAAAAGTGGCAGAGGTGTTGCATATATATAGAAATTTTATTTAATCATCTGTGTTACATAATCACTGACATCTTCAATCAATGAGTTTTCATCACCGGCAACGGCTGCCGTGGTGAAGCTGAAAAGAAGTATTGATGAAATTATTACTGCTGCAAGCCTTGATACTCTTTTCACGGACCTTCCCCCCTTTCTTCTTCGGTTAATAATACATAATTTTTTGATTCAGTCAAGACCATAAAAACAAAATTAACCGTTTATTTATATGTTTATAATATTCTTTTTGAATATAAGACATTCCCGAACCGTAAAAAACTGTCAATAAACTTCAACAAAACTCACTTTTCTTCTTGAAATCTGTTTTATAATATAGTATACTAATACAGTATATGTAAAGTGGAAAATTATCTGAATTTTCCCATAGTTTTCCGCAATAAATCCAATGGAGGAATTTACCATGGCAGAAATTGAAAAAAGCAACAGTTTTATTTCCATGGAGCACGATATGCTCAAATTCTGGGAAGAAAATAATTGCTATGAAAAGCGCAAAGAAAAAAATCAGGGCAAGGAACGCTTCCGTTTCATCGACGGCCCTATCACAGCAAATAACCCTATGGGTATTCACCATGCATGGGGTCGTACCCTCAAGGATACCTTCATAAGATATAAGTATATGAAAGGCTATGACTGTCGCTGCCAGAACGGCTTTGACAGCCAGGGTCTCTGGGTTGAAGTCGGTGTTGAAAAAGACCTCGGCTTCGAATCAAAAAAAGATATTGAAGATTACGGCATTGACAAATTCACAAGAAAATGCGTTGAACGTGTTAAGCAGTATTCCGGTGTTATCACCGAGCAGTCAAAGAGACTCGGTCAATGGATGCAATGGGACAACTCCTATTACACCAACACAGACCTCAACATTACAAGCATCTGGCATTTCCTTAAAACCTGTGACGATAACGGCTGGATTCAGAGAGAATACAAGCCTATGCCCTGGTGTCCCCGTTGCGGCACATCACTTTCAGAGCACGAAATGACAGGCTCCTACAAAACCGTTACTCATAACTCTGTATTCTTCAAGCTTCCCGTTGAAGGAATGAACAGCAAAATCGTTGTATGGACCACAACTCCCTGGACACTTTCTTCAAACGTAGCACTTGCCGTTAACCCGGAAATTGACTATGTTGAGGTTAAGGTTGCTTCAGATGAGCAGACCCTTATTCTTGCAAAGAACGCTATCAAATATCTCGGTGACGATAAGCTGGAAGTTCTCCGTATGTTCAAGGGTGAGGAGCTTGTCGGTCGCAGATATGATACCTGCTTCCCCGAGCTTGAAGCTCAGCAGGGCTTTGAGCACAAAATCGTAGCATGGGAAGATGTTGACGCTGAAGAAGGTACAGGCGTTGTTCACATCGCTCCCGGCTGCGGTGCAGAAGATAATGAGCTTGGCAAGAGACTCGGCCTTCCCGAAATCATGCCCGTTGATGATACAGGTATCTTCCTCAAGGGCTTCGGCTTCTTCTCAGGCAAGAACAGTAAAACAATCGCCGATGAGGTTTTTGAAGAGCTTAAAAAGAGAAATAAGCTCTATCTTGTTAAGCCTCACGAGCACAGCTATCCCGTTTGCTGGAGATGTAAGGAAGAGCTTATTTACCGTCTTGTTCCCTCATGGTTCATCACAACTGAGGAGCTCAAGCCCCGACTCATCAAAAATGCAATGAGTGTTAAGTGGGAACCCGAATCAAACGGCAAGAGAATGGTTGACTGGCTCAACAATATGGGCAACTGGAATATTTCCCGTAAGCGTTATTACGGTATGCCTCTCCCCTTCTATGTATGTGAGGATTGCGGCAATGTGCATGTTGTAGGCTCCATTGACGAGCTCAGACAGCTTGCTGTTGACCCTGCAAAGGTTGATGCTCTCCCCGAGCTTCACAGACCCTGGATTGACGAAGTGGAAATCAAGTGTCCCAAATGCGGAAAGAATGTTAAGCGTATCACCGACGTTGGTGACGTATGGCTTGACGCCGGTATCGTTCCCTTCTCAACAACAGGCTACTTCCAGGATAAAGAGGAATGGAGAAAGAACTATCCCGCAGAATGGGTTGTTGAAATGCGTGAGCAGGTTCGTCTCTGGTTCTATTCAATGCTCTTCATGAGCACCGTTCTTGAAGACAAGGCTCCTTACGAAAGAGTACTTTGCCACTCAAGTGTTATTCAGGAAAACGGACAGAAGTTCTCCAAAACAGGCTTCATGATCCGCTTTGACGAGGCTGCAGAGAAAATCGGTGCAGACACAGTCCGTTACCTTTATGCGGGCGCACCCGTTGCAAATGATGTACGCTTCGGCTTCAACCTTGGTGACGAGGCAAGAAGAAAGCTTCTTTCATTCTGGAACATTTACACATTCTTTGAAACCTATGCTAAAATTGACAAGCCCAACTTTGAAGGCTATACACCTGATAAAAATGCAATGACAGTTACCGATAAGTGGCTCATCTGCAGAACAAATGACTTCATCAGAAAAGCTTCAGCTCAGATGGACGATTACAAGGCTTATAATGTAATCAAGGAATTTGAAATTTTTGTTGATGATATTTCTAACTGGTATATCAGAACAAATCGCCGCCGTTTCTGGAAAACAGGTGACGAAGGCGACAAGATGATTGCTTACTGGACTCTTTTCCAGGCTCTCAACGCCTGTGTGAAGGTTATGGCTCCCATCACACCCTTCATGACAGAAAGCATCTGGCAGAATCTTATCCGCCGTGTGATGCCCTCATCAGAGCTTTCAGTACATCTTGCTGATTGGCCCACCGAAATCGAAGGCTTCGAGGACGACGGCATTATTGAGCAGACAGCCTTTGCCCGTGAAATCATTGCCACCGCAATGAGACTTCGTAACGAGCATCAGATCAAGGTTCGTCAGCCTCTCAATAAGCTCTTTGTATGCTGTGATGCGGCAAAGAGTGAAAATGTCAAGATTTTTGAAAAGAATATTCTTGATGAACTCAATATCAAGAATATGGAATACATCAGCGATTCCTCAGTTCTTGAAGACAGCTATCTCACAGTTAACTTCAAGGTTGCAGGTGCAGTTCTCAAGGGTAATGTCAACAAAATGAAGCAATCTCTTGAATCAGCTTCAGAAGAAAAGATGGCTGAATACACTGCAAAAGCAAAGAACGGTGAATCAGTTCTTGTTGACGGCTTTGAAGAAGCTTACGAGCCTTCAATCTTCAACATTATGTCAAAAACAAAGAAAGGTATTGTTTCAGCTGAATGTCAGGGTGACACAATTATCGCTCTTGATGTTGTTCTCACAGATGAGCTTATTGCAGAAGGTACTCTTCGTGACATCATCCGTCAGTGTCAGCTCATCAGAAAAGAGGCAGGCTATGAGGTTGACCAGAGAGTCACCATGTCAATTGCTTCGGATGATGAACTTGTTTCTTGTGTTCTTGCCAATAACAAGGAATATATGTGTGAAGAGCTTTTAGCTGACGATATTGTCAACACAGCTATTGACGCCGACCTTTCAAAGGAAATTACAATCGGTGACAAGGCTATCACAATTGCTGTTAAAAAGACATAAAAATAAAGCAGAATTCAACCCACAGTTTTCTTCTGTTGGTTGATAAAATACCCAAAGAAAATGAAAAATCCGTATACTATTATATATATGTATTTTTCGGCGTTAAAATAACTACGTTTTGAGAAAGGAAAAATGCTATGGCTAACGATAAAAAAATGGTCGAAGATATCACTTCCATGGAAGAAGATTTTGCCAAGTGGTATACAGACATTTGTAAAAAAGCAGAGCTTGTTGAATACACCAGCGTAAAGGGCTGTATGGTTATCAGACCTTACGGCTATGCAATCTGGGAAAACATACAGAGAATTCTTGACGGTATGTTCAAGGAAACAGGTCACGAAAATGTTTGTATGCCTATGTTCATTCCCGAATCTCTTCTTCAGAAGGAAAAGGATCATGTTGAAGGCTTCGCTCCCGAGGTTGCATGGGTAACACACGGTGGCAGCGAAAAGCTTGAAGAAAGACTTTGTGTCCGTCCCACATCGGAAACACTTTTCTGTGAGCACTATGCAAACATCATTCATTCCCACAGAGACCTTCCCAAGCTTTATAATCAGTGGGTAAGCGTTGTCCGTTGGGAAAAAACTACCCGCCCCTTCCTCCGTTCAAGAGAATTCCTCTGGCAGGAGGGTCACACAATTCATGCAACTGCAGAGGAAGCTATTATTGAAACAGAAAAAATGCTCAATGTTTATGCCGATTTCTGCGAAAAATATCTTGCAATTCCCGTTGTCAAGGGCAAGAAAACCGAAAGCGACAAATTTGCAGGTGCAGTTTCAACCTATGCAATTGAAGCTCTTATGCATGACGGTAAAGCCCTTCAGGCAGGTACCTCACACTATTTCGGTGACGGCTTTGCAAAGGCATTCGGTATTCAGTATCAGAGCAAGGAAAACAAGCCCGAATATCCCCATCAGACCTCTTGGGGTATGACAACAAGACTTATCGGCGCAATCATTATGACTCACGGCGATAACAACGGTCTTGTTCTTCCCCCGGCAGTGGCTCCCATTCAGGCAGTTATCATTCCCGTGGCTCAGCACAAGCCCGGTGTGCTTGAAAAGTGTGATGAGCTCATGGCTGAGCTTAAAGCAGCGGGCATCCGTGTTAAGATTGATGACAGCAACAACTCCGCAGGCTGGAAATATGCCGAATACGAAATGAAGGGTGTGCCCGTTCGTATTGAAGTAGGACCCCGTGATATTGAAAACGGACAGTGCGTAATTGTTACCCGCCACAACAGAGAAAAGAGCTTTGTTGCCCTTGAAGGCCTTGCAGACACCGTTAAAGAAAAGCTCACTCAGGTTAATGAGGGCATCTATCAGAAGGCTCTTGAAAATCGTGAAAACAGAACCTATGCCTGCAAAACTCTTGATGAAATCACAGCAGCTCTTACCGAAAAAGGCGACGGATTTATCAAGGCTATGTGGTGCGGAGACGAGGAATGTGAGGATAAAGTTAAGGAAATCACCGGTGTAGGCTCACGTTGTATTCCTCTTCAGCAGGAAAATATTTCAGACACTTGTGTCTGCTGCGGCAAAAAGGCACAACATATGGTATATTGGGGCAAAGCTTATTGATTATTACCAAAAAAATCATCGTTTTTTTGTGCACTTTTTGCACAAAAAGCCGTTTTTGGCGAATTTCAGCGTTTTGAATAATTATTAAAATAAATTAAACAGGTTTTTATTTATATCTCACAGAAATCATCCCTCAAAAAGGGATGATTTCTTTTGATTTTTGGGTAAAAAATGCCTTCAAAATGCATAAAACTTGACAATTTTGCCATAAATAGATATAATACCAACCGTTGCCCAGACGTAAAGTTATACATAGGGGCGGAGAAATCCTTCCCTGAACAGGCAAAAGCAATGAAAGGCTGCATCTGCAAGGTCAGAGCGAGGCGGAACACAACTTATAAAAAATGTATAAACATCCACAAAAAATTCAGATTCTTTTCAGTGTTCCAATGCCGAGTTTATGCAAATCCAAAATGTCAGCCCGGAGTGTTTCAGGCTTTGTCTGTGTGCCGTATAAGGTTTATACTTCAGCTTTAAACGGCATAGAATAAATCAGAGGTGATAAAATGAAAAAGGCTTTAACAAAAGCACTGCTTTTCGCAATGACTATTGTTACTCTCGCCGCAATTATACCACTCTCAGCCAACGCAAGTACCAGCAACAAACAAAAAGTCTATTCCTTCCTCACAAATGAGATGAAGTTGAATTCAGCAGCAGCATGCGGCATTCTTGCCAACATTGAAAGAGAATCGGATTTCAATCCAAGACTCGTTATCAGGGACAGTAACGGCCTTCAAAGCGGCGGTTTATGTCAGTGGAACGGCGGCAGATTCTCAAATCTTAAAAGATACTGCGAGAGAAACGGCTACAGCTACCTTTCGGTTGAAGGTCAGATGAATTACCTGAAATATGAGCTCAGTCAGAATTCATATGATTATATCTATGATTTTCTCAGAACCGTTACAAACAATTCTGACGGTGCATATGATGCAGGTTATTATTGGTGTTATTATTTTGAAATCCCCTCAAACAGAGGTGTGAAGGCAAAGCAAAGAGGCTCAAATGCCAAAAATGAGTATTGGCCTCAGTTCGGCAACAAAATACCGTCAAAGCCCACATTGTCCTTTTCAAAAAAGGCAACAACATACGACATGGATAATGCAATCGGAATCAAATGGACCTCGGGCGGTAAAAACTGCACCTCCTACAGGCTCTATGTTGCCAAAAAGGATACATCAACAGGAAAGTACGATTGGACAAACTGTAAAACTTATTCAATCGGCTCATCAAAAAAATCCTATACTATTGCAAAAAATTCATTGAAAACCGGTACCTACAAAATCAAGCTCCGTGCTTTCAATGACACAACCGGAGAATACAGGGACAGCAATACAATCACTTGCAAAATCAAGTGTGAGACCCATTCATACTCCACAAAAATAACCAAGCAACCTACTTTTGAGAAAAAAGGAACAAAGCTTCTCACCTGTAAGCAGTGTGGCACTAAGGTTACAAAATCCGTCAGTGCTTTAACCCTTTCAGACTTTGAGAGCATGAAAATGACCACACCGAAGCTTTCTTCTGCATCCGCAAAATCCATAAAGCTTAAATGGGATAAATTTGCCGGTGCAACAGGCTACTGCATTTATCAGCAGCTTGGAGGAAAATGGCAGCTTCTCGGCAAAACCTCAGGCTTAAGCTATACCGTTAAAAGCCTTAAGCCATCAACGGAATATAAATTCCGCATCAGGGCTTATGCCAAAGACGGCAGTGAAACCTACTACACAAGCTATTCATCAACCCTTGTCACCGCAACAAAAACTGCAAATGCGCCCACCATTGCCCTTTCAAGAGGCACCAACAAGGCAACCGTCTCATGGAACAAGGTAAGCGGAGCAGACGGATATCAGATTTATGTTGCAACGGGTGAAAACAGCAAAAATTATAAAAGGGTTGCATCCGTCGGTGCAAAAACCACTTCATATACCCTGACAGGGCTTAAAAAGAACCAGTATTATAATTTCAAGGTCAGACCGTATGTTAAGTGCAGTAATGACACTTATGTTTACGGAAGCTTCTCAAAAGTTAAATATATAATAGCAAGATAAGAATAACGAGCTGTAAAAACATATGTTTTTACAGCTCATATTTTATCTGTCATCATTTTTGCCTGAAAACGCCATTTTAAGAGCGTTTTTGAAATTTGCTTGTAGTTTTACTATTTTTAATCAAAAGCACCTTAAAATCCAAAATCGAGGAGGTTTCGTTAACAGAATATTCAATTCACCACTTCAACCTCAATTTCGGCTCAAAACAGCATTTTTTCGGTCTGATTCCCCACTTTGCACCACCTTCAGATGAATATATTCACCACAAATAGAATACCCCCAAAAAAACGGTTTGCTAATTCTGTATTTTTTAACTTTTATAAAAGCAAGAGCTGACGAAGCAATCACGGATGCCGTCAGCTACTGTCGGACTACTCGCAGGGGCTCTGAGTGGATAGTAGTCAGTAGTCAGTAGACAGTAGTCAGGAGACAGGGGTCAGTAGTCAGTAGTCAGTAGACAGTAGTCAGGAAAAATAAAAAAGTGAGAATAACAACGTAAAGAGGAATTCTCTTTCAGAAAGCAGCCTGTAGCGGGAGCGACTGTCGGACTACACGCAGTGGAAAGACACACAAATAAATTAGACAATAGCAGACCTTACGGAACAAATTAAACCAAGCGGCTCATTTTATTGAGCGTTGTTTTAAACAGAGCTGTTCGGCAACCGAGCCGTGGTACAGCAGAACGGAGCAATCTGAAAATACCGATAAGAAGAAACCTTGTTTCCTTATCCACGGTGAGCAGAAAAGAATACCGAGTAAAGGATAGAATAAACCTGACTCGGTATTTTTAGTTCTTGCGGAAGTTAATCCACTAAAGAGCGTACTTTTGCTTACTTTTGTCACAACCGACAAAAGTAAGTGCCCAAGCGGCATGAGCGTACGGAGTCAGAGGAACAGATAAAACCTTGCCGTTTAACACCACGGTACATAAAAGCGAAGTTAAATACATTTATAGTAGACAGTAGTCAGTAGTCAGGAAAATATAAAAACCATTGTATAAGCAACTCAGCTTTTACAATGGTTTTTATGCATTTAACTAATTGATTTTTATCAGAAGTGCTTTTTGATGTTATAAATATCAATGCAGCCTACAGGACAAACCTCATGGCATTTTCCGCAACCGGTACACTTGTCATAATCAACCTTTGCACAGAAGTTTTCAACGGTTACTGCACCCTCGGGGCAAACCTTTGTACACTTCATGCAGCCGATACAACCTGCCTTGCACTGTTTTCTTGTCTGAGCACCCTTGTCATGATTCTTGCAAAGAACAGCCGCCTTTGTTGTGTCAAGGGGGAACAGGTCAATAAGCTGTCTCGGGCAGGTCTTGATGCACTTCTTACAGGCACGGCATTTATCAGGATTGATTCTTGCAACACCGTCACAGATGAAAATTGCATCATAGGGACAAACCTCAACACAATCGCCGAAGCCGATGCAGCCGTGAACGCAGTTCTTCGGACCACCGAAAAGCTGTGTTGCAATTTTGCATGAATGAACACCGCTGTATTCGAGCTTCTCTTCAACATTCATTTTGTTGCCCTGACACATAACAGCCGCAACCATGGGGGTCACACTGCCTGCCTCAAGGCCCATAACAGCAGCAATTGCCTGAGCCGCATCATTGCCACCGGGTGTACAAAGATTACATTCCTTTGTTTCACCCTTTGAAAGTGCTTCTGCATAACCGTCACAGCCTGTATAACCACAAGCACCGCAGTTGGCACCGGGAAGACATTCACGAACCTTTTCGGCAGTTTCATCAACGGGAACTGCAAAAACAGCAGAGGCAACAGCAAGGCCTAAGCCTGCGATAAGTCCGATTGCCGCAACAATGATTACGGGAACTAAAATCTGAGTCATATCGCTTTACCTCCTTAACCGAAAATGTTTTCAACGATGCCGGTGAAGCCAAGGAAGGAAACGGAAACAAGGGAAGCTGCAACAAGGGTAATGGGTAAGCCCTGCATAAACTTCGGAATTTCACAGGATTCAAGTCTTTCTCTTACACCTGCAAACATAACCATTGCAACCATGAAACCGAGACCGCCGCCGACGGAGTTGAACATTGACTGTGCAAAGTTATAGCCTTCATCAACATTGAGAATTACAACACCGAGAACTGCACAGTTTGTTGTTATAAGCGGAAGATAAATACCCAATGCGCTGTAAAGAGCAGGGATATACTTTTTAAGAATAATTTCAACAAGCTGAACGAGAGCAGCAATAACAAGAATGAAAACGATGGTCTGAAGATATTCGAGATCATTTTTAACAAGAAGGAACTTGTTGATGGGATAGCAAACTGCCGTTGCAAGAGCCATAACAAAGATAACCGCTGCACTCATACCGACTGCTGTGTTAAGCTTTTTTGAAACACCGAGGAAGGGACAGATACCAAGGAACTTTGCAAGAACAAAGTTCTGTGTGAGTATTGCCGTAAGGAGAATGGAGAATAATTCCTTTGTCATTTCTTGCTTACCTCCTCTTTGCTTTCTTCCTTTTTGTTGAGAGCACAACTGTGAGCCATGGGACAAGCCTCACAGCCACGAAGCTCTGCCCTGGGCTTGCCTTTCTTTTCTGCAAGTCTGTTAACAGCAGCCATAAGCACACCGAAAACAAAGAAGCCACCCGGGGGAAGAATGAAGATGAGCATGGGATTTTCAGCAAGGAAGGGAACAGATATACCGTAAAAGGTACCTGCGCCGAGAATTTCACGAACGGAGCTCATAAGGAACAGAGCAACGGTGAAGCCCACACCCATTCCGAGGCCGTCAAGCGCTGAGGCAAGAACGGGATTCTTACTTGCAAATGCCTCTGCTCTGCCTAAAATGATGCAGTTAACAACAATAAGCGGAAGATAAACACCAAGCTGTTCATCAAGGGCAGGCATAAATGCCTTGACCAACATCTGAACAATTGTAACGAATGATGCGATAATAACAATATAAGCGGGAATTCGTACCTTATCGGGAATAACCTTACGAAGTGCGGAAATTGCAACATTGGAGCACACAAGAACAGCCGAAGCAGCAAGTCCCATACCAACGGCACTTTCAACAGATGTTGTTGTTGCAAGTGTAGGGCAGGTACCGAGAACAAGACGCAGAACCGGATTTTCAGCTATGATACCCTTTGAAAATTCTTTAATCAAGCCTTTTTTCTCAGCCATTGCTCTCACCTCCTGAATTAAGTTCTTCAAATGCGGCAGTTACTGCATTTACTGCATTTGTAACAGCCTTTGATGTGATTGTTGCGGCAGTGATTGCCTGAACATTCTGTCCGTCGTTTGATGTTTTATCAACGGAAAGCTCACCGAATTTACCGATGAATCTTGACTTGAAGTCATCCTTTGTTGCATTTGCACCAAGGCCCGGCGTTTCACTGTGAGAAAGAATTTCAATGCCGGTGATTGTTCCCTCATTGTCAAGGCCTACCATTACGGAAACCGTTCCGCCGTAGCCCTTTGCATCTGATGTGAACACATAGCCCACCTGATTGCCGCCCTCATCGGAGCCGACACAATAAGTCAATCCGTTATCAAGAGCAGTGACCTCACTGTACTGTGCACCTTCGGGAAGAACAAGCATACGACTCGCCTTTTCCGTTTCAACAGCATTGAGAGCGATTTTTTCGCTTGTGATAAGATTTGTTCCTGCAAGAAGGGCAGTTGCCACAAGGCAGATAACAAGAAGAGCAACCGTAGGGATGAGGACATCCCTTGCATTTATCTTTTTCATGCCTTTGCCTCCTTCTTTTCCTTCTTCTCCTTGACTGCGCCGAAGGGCTTGGGTCTTGTCATGTTTTCAATGTGAGGAACAAGGATATTCATAAGAATGATTGAGAATGAAACACCTTCGGGGAGCGCACCGAAAATACGGATGACAGATGTGATAAGTCCGCAGCCGATTCCGAAAACAATTTTTCCTTTGGTGTTGATGGGAGAGGTTGCATAGTCGGTTGCCATGAAGAATGCACCGAGCATAAGGCCACCGCCAAGAAGCTGATAAGCCACAAATTCAAGGTTTCCGCCACCTGCAACAAGCATACATACGGCAACAGTACCAATAAATGTGAGAGGAATAACAGGTGAGATTACCTTTCTGAGAATGAGGTAAATGCCGCCGCAGATAAGAGCGATTGAGCAAACCTCACCCATTGAGCCGCCGTGACGTCCGAGAAGCATTTCAGCAAGACTGGGCAATTCAGAAGCCACTGCGGAAACATCTCCGCCCTGAACCGATGCAAGTGTTGCCATGGGTGTTGCAGTTGTGACTGCATCCCAGGAATTTGTGAAGGGAGCCACCCACTGAGCCATGGCCGTGGGGAATGATACCATAAGAATAATTCTTGCTGTCATTGCAGGGTTAACAAAGTTCTGACCGATACCGCCGAACATCTGCTTAACAACCACAATTGCAACAACGCTGCCTATGGCTGCCATCCAAAAAGGAAGAGTTGAAGGAAGGTTGAAGGCAAGAATAATTCCTGTTACAACTGCAGAAAGGTCGCCGAGGGTTCCGCTTCTTTTCATAACCTTTCTTGAAACATATTCGGCAAGAACTGCACTGCAGACAGTCACTGCAGTTAAAAGAAGTGCTCTTAAGCCGAAATATACAACGCTCATTACGAGAGCAGGTACAAGAGCAATAATAACATCAAGCATAATGCCCGTTGTTGTTTCATTTGAGCGCACATGAGGTGATGCACTTACGGTTAATTTCTTTGCCATTATTTTCCACTCTCCTCTCTGAGCACCTGCTTTGCAAGTCTCATATACTGAACAAGAGGTCTGCCTGAAGGACATGAATATGCACATGAGCCACACTCCATGCAAACCATAACATTAACATCCTGAAGCTTCTGCGCATCCTTGACCCTTGCATATCTTTCAATAAGAGTAGGCATAAGACTCATGGGACAAACATCAACACATCTGCCGCAACGGATACAGTCTCTTTCCTTCTTGATAAGATCCTTTCTGTCATCAAAAGCAAGAATTGCATTGTTCTGCTTACAGATGGGAGCATCGGTTGAACATATTGCAAGGCCCATCATGGGACCGCCGGAAATAAGCTTTCTCGGCTCTGAGCTGAAGCCGCCGCAGAAGTCGATAATATCCTGAATGTTTGTACCGATAGGAACACGAAGGTTCTTCGGCTCCTTTATGGCACCGCCGTCAACCGTAACCGAACGGGAAACAAGAGGCTTACCTGTTTCAAGATATCTTGCAATAAAAGCCGTTGAAGCAACATTCATAACAACGCAGCCCACATCCGAGGGCAGCTTTCCGGGAGGTACCTTTCTGCCTGTTGCAGAAAGAACCATCATCTTTTCAGCACCCTGAGGATATCTCGAACGAAGAGTCATGAGCTTGATTGCATCATCCTTGTCATTATCACGGTCCGCAATTTCCTTCATGATTTCAAAAACCTTTGGCTTGTTATCTTCAATTGCAATGATAACCTGCTTGAAGCCGAGAATTTTTTTAAGAATTTCAACGCCCTTGAGAACATTTTCTGCATTTTCAACACATTCACGGTAGTCAACGGTAATATAGGGCTCACATTCTGCCGCATTGATAATGAGAGTATCAATTTCCTTATCCTCGGGAATATTCAGCTTGACATGGGTGGGGAAGCCCGCACCGCCAAGACCGACAAGACCTGACTCTCTCACTGCTGCACAAAGCTCAGCCTTGTTTGTGACAACGGGAGGTCTGATGCCCTCATAGAGTCTCATTTCGCCATCGCTTTCAATTGTGACACCCTTCGTGATAACTCCGTTGGCGAGCTTGACATCACCTACAGCCACTACCGTACCCGATACACTTGAATGAATGGGTGCAGATACGAATTTGTCCGTGTCTCCTATCTTCTGACCAACGCCGACAATGTCGCCGACCTTGACAATGGGAGAACATGGTGCGCCGATATGCTGCTGCATGGGAAGAACAACCTTAGAGGGTACAGGCATTCTTTCCACAGGCATTTCGGCTGTGTTTTTGTTGTGGGATACACTCACGCCGCCACGACCACGTCTGACAGCCGTAAGAACTCCCGGAGCCTTTTTGCTCATGTTTCCATCTCCTTTTTTTATTTTCTGCTGTTGTTTTTATTGTAATATACCGTGAATTTTTCCACTCTCGGCACAATCATAAGAAGCATGACTCCCGTAACCGAGCCGGTAATGAGTGCAAAAATCAAAAGATATTTTCCGTAATTTATAAGCACAGGGGTACCTGATATTACCGAAGAAGCAGCAAGCTGACCCATATTGTGCATTACTGCAGACATAACTCCTATTCCCCAGAAGGAAAAATATTTTTTTCCGAACTTCAGGAGAATACAGGTTACCACCGTGCTGAGTAATCCTCCGCAAAGGCTCATGAATGCAGCCGTCGCTCCCCTTGTAATAAGAGCAAAGAGAGCCTTGATAAGTGTTATATAAACCGCTCCCGGGAACCCCATAACCGATGCAACATACATGGTCACAACATTCGACAGACCCGGTTTTGCCCCGACAGGAAGAAAAGGTATATCGGGGATAAGCAGATTTTCCAGAAAGCCTGTAACCAGTGCCAAGGCCCCCATCATTCCGAGAAAGGCAACTTTTTTTGTTTTCATGGGCAGTCACCTCAGTAAACAACCGAATCAAAGTCGGCAGCTTTTTCACTCGTCAGGGCCACAACAACCCTTTGCGGAACACAAGCCATTGCATCACCCGCATTTGTCATTTTTCCCCTTTTTTCGCAAAGCTTATCAGAGCATTCGCTGTGGAGAAAAAGCACACCGTCTTTCTGCAAAAGAATTTCGCAACCGCCGACAGTCAGCTTACGGTCCTCTTTAAGATCTGACAGTGCCACCGTTTGCACACATTCACCTTCAAGAAAAATTTCAGCCGTAAGGTTACCGTCCCCGCCCTTCGGCAAGAACCATAGCACACAAAAGACAATCAGAACGGCGACCAGAAAAAGGTCACCTTTTTTAATTTCTTTAATAAGCTTCAAAATCAATTTCACCTACCACGGAAATTTCCATGTTATCGTTTACGAAAATTGCAGATGCATTATATTTTTCCAGAAGCGCCTTGCTTTCTTCTTCACCAAGAATGAAGCAGGCAGTTGAAAGTGCATCAGACAAAAGTCCGCTGTCACAAACAACCGTCACACTGATAATCCCCGATGAAGCAGGATAGCCGGTGTTGGCATCAAGAATGTGATGATATCTTTTTCCGTCTTCCTCAAAGTACTTTTCATAGTCACCCGAGGTTGAAACAAAGCCCTCATCAAGAGAAATCACCCCAAGGTATCCGTTTTCATTGCGGGGGTGTCTTACGGCAATTCTCCACTTGTCCCCTGCCTTGTTATAGTCACCGTAGGCTACATTGCTGCCGCCGACAGATACGACGGCGCCATTCACATCATCTGTAGCTTTAAGGTAATTCATAATGTAATCGCAGGCAAGACCCTTGCCCACAGCACCAAGGTCAATTGAACAATCAGAGGAGAGACTTATTTCCCCGTTTCCGATTATGATGTTTTCATACCCGACATTTCCGAGCTCTGCCTCAATTTCCGCCTGTGCGGGCACTCTCTCATTCTCTTCACCGATACTCCAGAGCTTACTCACTTCGCCAATCGTAACATCAAAAGCTCCGCCGCTTTCTTCACTTATCTCAATGCATGAAAAAAGAACTCCCGAAAGAGCGGTATCAGAAACAGAATTACCCTTGTTGAGTGATGACACAGGGGAGGCATCCTCCCTCCATGAAATCGTACTTTCAAGGCTGTTAACAATTGATGTTATGTGAGAAATATGATTTGCCGGATTGTCGGAATAAATTTTCTGAGTAAGGATTGTGCCCATGGCTACGGTGTTCTTTTCACCATATTCAAACCTCTTGCTTCTTTCAGAAAAAAACAGAGCAGTAAGAATAAGGACAGAAACCAGAAACACGCTCAGGGATATTTTAAGGATTTTTGTCTTGTTTTTCATCTTGACTCCTCAGGTGTATATTTATATATATACAATAATAAACAGATAGTCTGACTTTTTCACTTAACTTTTATATTCTATACTATATCGACAGATTTTTCAAGGGGAATAAAATAAATCTTACAGTAAACTTTTGGTTTTCTGCTGACATAAAGTGTTTTTTATGATATACTTTATGAAAATAAATTTTTCTTCAATGGAAAGGGTGAATAATCATGGATTTCAATGTTAATATACCTGTCAGGGTCATAAGCGGTAAGGCTTGTGTAAAAAACAGCTCCGCCCTGCTTGCGGGCTTGGGCAAAAAATGTATTATTGTCACAGGCGGCAGCAGTGCAAAAAAAAGCGGTGCGCTCACCGATGTTACACAGGCACTCGAAAAGGAAAACACAGAATACATAATCTATGACAAAATCGGTCCTAACCCCCGACTTGATCACTGCCATGAGGCAGGAAAAATTGCAAGAGAATACGGCGCCGGCTTTGTTATCGGTATCGGCGGCGGCTCACCTCTTGATGCAGCAAAGGCAGTGGCGGTTTATGCCGCAAATCCCCACTTTTCAAAAACGGATATTTATCTTTATGCTCAGAATGAAAGAAACAGGGCTCTGCCGATAGTCTGTGTAGGCACAACAGCAGGTACAGGCAGTGAGGTCGGAAGGGTGAGTGTTCTCACAAATCCCGAAACCGGCAGAAAAAAGAGCATCGCTCCCGATGACTGCAATCCCTCCCTCACCCTTGCAGACCCGACCTACACCCACTCAATGCCTTATGACATCACCGTTTCAACAGCCCTTGATGCTCTTGCCCATGTGCTTGAAGGCTATATGTCTGTCAAGTGCGGCGATATTCCCACACTGTTCGGTGAAAAGGCAATTGCGCTTATCTGGGAAGGTCTCATGTATCTTCACAAGGAGAAAAATGTTCCCGATGAAGCACTCAGAGAGAAGCTTTACTACGGCTCACTTTATGCCGGCATCACCCTTGCATATTGCGGAACAGCTTTCCCTCACCCCTTAGGATATATTCTGACAGAGAATTATAATATTCCTCACGGTAAGGCCTGCACTGCTTTTATGTCTGAATTTATTTCACGCAGCATGGAGCACGAAAAAGAAAAAACTGCAAAGGTTCTCAATATTATGAGCACTGATCTTGAAAGCTTCAAAAAGGTGATTGAAGAGCTGACAGACCTTCCCGTAATCACAATGACAAAGGACGAAATTGAAAAGTATTGTGAACGCTTTGACACCGTTCCCAACAATTTCAGATTTTCGCCCGGCGGCTTCACAAAGGAGGAAGCAGTAAAAGTCTTTGAAAGAAAATTCTTGAAATAAAGAACTGAGCTGACTGCCATTTTAAATCCTTCATTTCAGATTTTTCCTTTCTGATTTTATCATCGTTTACTTTGCACGGAGCTGTTTGAACTTTGATTGAAAAGCTAAAAAATCAAATAAAATCACAAAAAAGACTTTTCTTTTTTTAAAAGTCGGTGTATACTGATTAGCCGCAGAAGATAAATAAAAAAATAAAGGAGTTATTCCAATGCTCAGAAAAATCAAGATATTTATAAACAGACTTAAAACCATGAGCTTCAAAAAAATGTTCATGATGATCAATCAGATTCATGAAGAATATCACAAGTCGAGAATCATCACCTTCATTGATATGATAATCTGTGCCCTTAAATTCGGTGTCGGTTATCAGGATTACCGTGTTTTCGGTTTTGCAAATGTACCCATGAAAAAAAGAGAGACATTCATGACAATGAATCAGAATCTCTCTCTTGTCCGTCAGGTTAATAACCCTGAATGTTTTAAGCTTTTCAACAACAAAATTTTATTTTTTGAAAAGTTCAATGAATACATCCGCCGTGACTGGATGAACCTTGAAGGCAAAACCGCCGATGAGCTGAAGGCTTTCTGCGAGGGCAGAGAAAGAGTTTTCGCAAAACAGACGGAAACCTTCGGCGGTCAGGGTATTTCACAGGTAAAGCTTACACCGGACACAGATTATGAAAAGCTTTACACCGAGCTTTGTGAAAACAAGCAATTTCTCATTGAAGAAGCAATTATACAGCACGAAAAAATGAATGAGCTTTACCGTGGCAGCGTCAACACTCTGCGTATGGTAACACTTGTTAAAGACGGAAAAAGCGTTCTTATGTATGCCCTTGTGAGAATGGGTCAGGGTGGCGCAGCTATCGATAACATCACAAGCGGCGGCATGTATGCCCCCTTGAACGAAGAAGGCATTATCACACACCCTGCTTTCTGTGACAGAGAGGGTGTATGCCATGAAATTCACCCCACAAGCAAAACAAAATTTGTCGGTTTCGAAGTGCCTTTCTTCAAAGAAGCTGTTACACTTGTTAAGGAGGCCTCACTTGTTGAGCCCGGGATGAAATATATCGGCTGGGATGTTGCAATTACTCCCGACGGCCCCATCCTTGTTGAAGGCAACAACTTCCCCTCCTATGAGCTTCCTCAGAACTACAGACACAGGGACAATGACGAAGGTATCCGGGCAAAATTTGAAGAGGTTATGGGAATAAAGTTATAATCAAATAAAAATAAGGATGTACCCCCTGTTAACATCCGAAAAATCAAATAGTTGAATGCATAAAAACCATTGCAGAAGCTGAAATGCTTTTGCAATGTTTTTTGTATTTTCATGACTACTGTATACTCAAGGTGTATTTACCTTCGCTTTTATGTACCGTGGTGATGAATGGCAAGGTTTTATTTATTCCTCTGACTCCGTACGCTCGAGCCGCTTGGGCTCTTACTTTTGTCGGTTGTGACAAAAGTAAGCAAAAGCACGCTTTTTTGAGGATTAACCTCCGCAAGAACTAAAAATACCGAGTCAGGCTTATTCTATCCTTTACTCGGTATTCATTTCTGCTCACCGTGGATAAGAAAACAAGGTTTCTTCTTATCGGTATTTTCAGATTGCTCCGTTGTGCTGTACCACGGCTCGGTTGCCGAACAACTCTGTTTAAAACAACGCTCAATAAAATGAGTCGCTTGGTTTAATTTGTTCCGTAAGGTTTGCTATTGTCTAATTTATTTGACTGCCTTTCCACTACCGGTAGTCCGACAGTCGCTCCCGCTACGGGCTTCTTTCAGAAAGAGAATTCCTCTTTACGCTGCTATTCTTTCTTTTTAATGATTGTTTATTTTTTACAGACTCCTTATTGTTTTATCTTTTCCTGACTACTGTCTACCGACTACTGACTACTGATTCCTGACTACTGTCTACTTAAATTTATGCAGCCCAATTTAATTCATTTACCAATGACGGTTGAATCAACATATTCTGCTGCCTTTGTTGCCGCAACGGTTCCGTCAGCAACAGCAGTGGTAAGCTGCCTTATATCCTTTCTGCGACAATCACCACAGACATATATTCCATCCTTCACGGTACAATCTTCACCAACCGTCACATAGCCGTATCCGTCAAGAGGAAGAATATCGGAAAACTGCTTTGTTCCCGGAATTTGCCCGATTGCAAGAAAAAGACCGTTAACAGGAATTTCCCTGATATTTTCACTCACTTTATCTTTGATTTTAACATATTTTAATATTGGTGCTCCTCCGATTTCATGAAGAACACTGTCCGTGATTATTTCAACATTTTCTTTGGTTCTGATTTTTTCCACGAGATTTTTTTCTGCCCTGAATTCACTTCTGCGATGCATAAGATAAACCTTGCCGCAAAGCTCACTCAGGTAAAGCGCATCCTGAACGGCAGTGTTGCCGCCTCCGACAACCATAACATCTCTTTTTCTGAAAAAGTTTCCGTCACAGAAGGCACAGTAGGAAAGTCCCTTTCCGATATAGCTGTCTTCATTGGAAAGTCCGCTTTTTCTTTCTTCGGTACCAAGGGCAAAAATCACAGCCTTTGCTTCGTATTCTCCTTTTGATGTTATTACCTTTTTGCTGTCGCCGTCAAAAACAGCTTCAACCTTTTCATTCCTGAATTCACAGCCGAAGCTTTTTGCCTGATTATATAAATTCATGGAAAACTGTGCTCCGCCGATTTCAGAAATTGCGGGATAGTTTTCAACCCTTGCGCTTTTTGCAATCTGTCCGCCGTAGGTAAGCTTTTCAAAAAGCAACACACTTTTTCCGCTTCTGCAGGCATAAACTGCCGCAGTAAGTCCCGAAGGACCTCCGCCGATGATGATTATATCAGTCATTTTTTGTCTCCTCTTTTACACTGTGTTGAATATATTTTACCACAAAAGTTCAAAAAATAAATACGGATTGAAATATTTTTGTAAAAAACGGAATAAATCACACTTTAATATAGAAATCCGGATTTAATTGTGTTATACTGTTTTAGTATGGGTTATTATGCTTATTCCCTTTTCATATAACAGATTATATTTTGAAAGGAATGAAGACTTTGATAAAAAATATCGGCGGTCTTAATATAAATTACACCGACAAAGGTGAAGGAGATATCGTTGTTGTTCTTCACGGTTGGGGCAGCAATATCACACTTCATGAGCATATGATTGGTATTCTCGAAAGAAAATATCATGTTCTTGCCATGGATATGCCCGGCTTTGGTGAAAGCGAAGAACCGGAAGAAGCATGGTGTGTTGACAATTATGTTGACTTCGTTCTTGAATTTCTGAAGGAATACGAGCCAAAAAAGGTTACTCTTATCGGTCATTCCTTCGGCGGCAGAGTTATCATCAAGCTTTGCTCAAGAGAACTCCCCTTTGAAATTGACAAGGTTATTCTCATTGACTCGGCAGGTGTTATGCCGAAAAAGACCCTGAAGCAAAAAACAAAGCAGAAAATTTACAAAGCCACAAAAAGCATTTATTCCTCTGCTCCCGTGCAGAAGATGTTCCCGGAGGCTTTGGAAAACCTGAGAAAGAAAAACGGCTCGGCAGACTATAATGCGGCATCCCCCGTCATGCGCCAGACTCTTGTTAAGGTTGTTAATGAAGACCTGACGGAGCTGATGCCCAATGTGAAAGCACCAACTCTCCTTGTCTGGGGTACCCTTGACGATGCAACTCCCCTTTCCGATGCACTTCTGATGGAAAAGCTCATGCCCGAAGCAGGTCTTGTTAAATTTGAGGGTGCAGGGCATTACTCATTCCTCGAATGCCGTGAGCAGTTTGGCAGAGTTTTAGCCTCATTTATGAATATTCAGCTTTAATGAAAGGAGCTTAATGTATGCTTGACATGATTTTATTTTTGATTTGTGCACTGATTTTCCTTGTTCCGACAGCAATGAGCGCAGTTGATTCCATGCATTTTTTTCAGCTCAATTCCTACCGTTTTGATACCCACACAAAATGGATTAAAGAAAACTCAAGAAAATACCTTTCGCACGCAACCGTTTCGGTGCTTATGCTCATTGCCTTGCTTTTCAACATGAACATTGCTGTGAAGTCTGTTATTCTTGCAGTGCTTCTTCTTGTTGCAATTCCCGTTTCAAAGCCCAAAAAGGCAAAAAAGCCTCTTGTATATACTCCGAGAGTTAAAAGAATGCTTTTCACCGAGGTCCTTCTTTGCATCATAATCATAATTGCAGTTTCTGTTCCGGGTCTCAAGGCAAATCATGAAACATACGCACTTCTTACACTTGCCCTCATTTTTGCATTTTCTCCCCTTCTCTGCCTTGTTGCAAATCTTATCAACAAGCCTGTTGAGCTCAGCATCAACAGATATTACACAAACGATGCCAAAAAGCTTTTGCGTCAATGTCCCGACCTTAAAATTATCGGTATTACAGGCTCTTACGGAAAAACAAGCGTCAAGTATTATCTCACAACCCTTCTCAAGGGAAAGTACAATGTACTTATGACCCCCGAAAGCTATAACACACCTATGGGCGTTGTTAAAACAATCCGGGGCTCACTTAAAGCCACCCACGAAATCTTTGTTTGTGAAATGGGTGCAAAATGGGTCGGCGACATTAAGGAATTATGCGATATTGTTCACCCTCAGCACGGAGTCATCACATCAATCGGCCCTCAGCACCTCGAATCCTTCAAGACCCTTGATGCAGTCAAAAACACAAAGTTTGAGCTTGCCGATTCACTCCCCGAAGGCGGTATGCTTTTCCTTAATGCTGATGATGAAAACATAAAGGACCACGGCTGCAACAGACCTTATATTTCATATAGTGTTGAAGGACAGGCAGATTATGTAGCTTATGACCTTTCAGTTTCAGAAAGAGGCACAAGCTTTACGGTTAAAACTCCCGAGGGTGAAACTGCTGAATTTTCAACAAGACTTATCGGCAGACACAATGTTCTCAACATCGTGGGTGCAATTGCTATCAGCCACAAAATGGGCATTGCTCTCAAGGACCTGAAGGGTCAGGTGAGAAAGCTTGAAGGTGTACCCCACAGGCTTCAGCTTTCCGATAAAGGTAATGTTGCAATTATTGACGATGCCTACAACTCAAATCCCAGCGGCACAAAGGCAGCCCTTGAAGCACTCAGCCTTTTTGACGGCTACAAGATTCTTGTCACTCCCGGTATGGTTGAGCTTGGCGAAAAACAGGACGAGCTTAACCGTGAATTCGGCAGAAATGCAGCGGCAGTATGTGACTATGTTGTTCTTGTCGGTGCAAAACAGGCTGTGCCCATAAAGGCAGGTCTTCTTGATAAAAAGTACGATGAAAGCAAAATTTTTGTTGCTTCCACCATAAATGAAGCTCTTGACCATGTTTACGCCCTCAATTCACAGGGCAGAAAGAAGATCATTCTTCTTGAAAACGATCTTCCCGATAACTATTAAGAGAGTATTTTAAGAAAGGTGATACAAAATGAAAATTAAAGTCGGTGTTCTGTTCGGCGGCAAAAGTGTTGAACACGAAATCTCTGTCATTTCCGCAATTCAGGCTATGGGATATCTTAATCGTGACAAATACGATGTTATCCCCATTTACATAACTAAAAATAATGAGTTTTATGTCGGTGAGGATATCGGTAAAATCGAAGCTTATACCGATATCAACACACTTATCAAAAACAGCCAGAGAATTATAATGGTGAACGAGGGCGGTAAAACTCAGCTTATCAAGTATCCCCAAAAGATGTTTTCAAAGGGTGTGGTTGATTATATCGACATCGCCTTTCCCGTTGTTCACGGCACAAATGTTGAAGACGGCACACTTCAGGGCTACCTTAAAATGTTCAACATTCCCTATGTAGGCTGTGATGTACTTTCCTCTGCAGTAGGTATGGATAAGTATGTTATGAAAACCGTGCTTAAAGATAACGGTATTCCCGTTCTTGACTGTAAATGCTATACGGCAAACCTTTATGACGAGGACAGCGAAAAAATTGTTGATGAAATCGAAAAAGCAATCGGCTATCCTGTTATTGTAAAGCCGGTTAACCTCGGCTCCTCCATCGGTATTTCAAAAGCAGAAAACAGAGCTGAGCTTTTCGACTCACTTGATACTGCATTCCATTATGCAACAAAGGTGCTTGTTGAAGCTGCCGTTCAGAATCTTAAAGAAATCAACTGCTCTGTTCTTGGCGACTATGAAACAGCAGAGGCTTCAGAATGTGAAGAGCCCGTTTCGTCTGATAAAATCCTCACCTTTGCAGAAAAGTACATCGGTGACGGCTCTGCAAAAGGCGCAAAGGGAGCAAAAAGCGGTGCAAAGAGCTCACCCTCCGGCAGCAAGGGTATGGCAACACTTAAAAGAAAAATCCCTGCCGAAATAACACCCGAACAGAGAGAAGAAGTGCGCACAATGGCAGTCAAAGCCTTTAAGTGCCTTGGCTGTAACGGTGTTTCACGAATTGACTTTATGATGGATACCGCTTCGGGCAAAATCTGGCTGAATGAAATCAATACTATCCCCGGCTCGCTTTCCTTCTATCTTTGGGAGCCTCTCGGTGTGAAATATTCCGAGCTTCTTGACAAGATGATTTCCTACGCTCTTAAAAGAGAAAGAGAAGATGAAAACATCACCTACACCTTTGATTCAAATGTTCTTCAGGGTGTAAAGCTCGGCAACGGTGCAAAGGGAACCAAAAGATAATTTTTATAAATCAAAAATTGCCGGCTTGATATCAAGCAAAATGCAGTTTGGGCATAAGGTTTTGATTTATCGGTAAAGCGGTGGATTTTTATAACCTTTAAAATTAAAAGCATCTGATTTTTTTACGGTCAGATGCTTTTTTGTTTTATCTTTAATAACTGATGTCTACTCAAAATGTATTCCTCGCTTCTATGTGCCGTGGTGCTGAACGGCAAGGCTTTATCTGTTCATTTGACTCCGCTCGCTCGAGCCGCTTGGGCTCTTACTTTTGTCAAGCGTGACAAAAGTAAGCAAAAGCACGCTTCTGCCATTCTTAATTCAATTGTCGTTTTTGCCTAAAATCGTCGTCTCACTTTGTTGAACTCGCCAAAATTCACTCAATTCCGACTAAACTATGGCAAACACTTTCGGCTTGTGATATAATTTATATTTGTATAAAACCGTGCATATACATAATATGTATTATACTTATTATTTGTGTCCGGCTAATAAATACAAGGAGGTAAAAAATTTGGTAAACAAAATCAAATCAATTCTTTCGGATGCCAGAATTTATTGGAATCTGCCCATGCCAGGTCGTTATATGACCTTCAAGGAAATCGCAGCCTATTCAGGTGGCGGTATTGGTGCATATATGATTATAACTCTTGGCACCGCTTGCTTGCTTGCAACAAACAATACCCTTCTTTCAAGCACATTGGGTATTGACCCGACTGATATGTACATAATGTATGTTATTGCGGTGCTTGCAAACATTCCGCTTACCGGTATCCGTGCCAACATCATTGATAACACACGAAACAAAGCAGGTAAATACAGACCTTATATCGTATCTATGGCAATTCCCACCGCCATTATCTGTATTCTTATGGTCTGGTTCCCCTATGACGCCTTCGGCAGTCTCTTCGGTGATGCAGTTGTTTTCGGTGAAAGTATTTCTTATATTGTAAAATGTGCCCTTGTGCTCATTTTAAATCTGCTTTTGCATTTCTTTTATTACTTTTTCTATGACGGATATGAAAACCTCATTCACGTTCTTTCTCCCAACTCACAGGAACGAACCGATGTTTCATCAATCAAGAGCGTTGTTTACTCCTTCGCTCCCACCGTTGTTAACCTGTTAACTCCGCTTATTGCACAGCATATTTTCAAAACCAACACAACAGATATCCGTGTTTACAGATTTTTATATCCTATACTCGGTGTGCTCGGTATTCTTCTTTGTATCGTTGTTTATAAATACACAGAAGAAAAAATTGTGCAGGCAAGAACTCACATCGTTTCAATCAAATTCTGGGATTCTCTTAAGGCAGTTGCAAAGAACAAGTATTTCTGGATTATTTCCCTTGCAAGCTGGATCGGATTCCTTGAAATTGCTTACGCAAACATTCTTTTCTGGCTTTATAACTACGGCGGTGCCTGTTCAGGCAATCAGTATGGTCTGATTGTTACAATTTACGGCAACGCTTCCCTCTGGGGTATGCTTCTTGCACCCTTCTGCATTCGTAAATGGGGCAAGAAGGCAGTGCTTGTTGTTACAAACATTTTCAACATTGTTTTCATACTTATGATGCTTCCGTTCACAAGTGAAATCAACAATCTTACCATCTGGCTTGTTATGGCTTGTTTGTACCTCAATGCATTTATGGGCTCCTTCGCACATATCCTCAATCCGGCAATTCAGGCTGATATCAGAGATTATCAGCAATACAAAACAGGTGAAAGAATTGACGGTATGTTCTCTGCAATTTCAACCATCGGTACCGTAATTGCACTTATCACATCCTCCGTATTGCCCATCGTTTATGAAAACGGCGGCATCACAAAGGATAATGCTGCAATCGTAACTAAAAATCCCGATGTTCTTAACCGTCTTCTCGGCGACGGAAAAACTGTAGGTCAGATTCTTGCAGAGCAGCTCGCTAACGGTCAGGATAACTATAACAATGCATATTCGGCACTTTATGACCCCGATATTCTTCTCAGCCTTATTAAGGTTCTCATTATAGTTGCAGCCTGTGGCGCTCTGATGAATGTTATCCCCTTCTTCTGGTATGACTTCAACGAAAGAAAGCAGAAGAGCGTTGTCCGTGTGCTTAAGGTAAGAGCTTTGTTTGAGGACTACGGTAACGGCATCACAAATGACAATGACCTTGTTGAAGGCATTGACATTATCCGCCATGCAAGAGAAATGGCAGTGGCTGCACCTAAGGCAGTTGACAAGAAATCTTATAAATCCGTCAAGGGCAAGGCAGAGCGCAAAGCTGCCAAGAAGGCATATAAGGCAGACCTTGAATTTAACGAAGAAATTGAAATTTCAAAGTTTGTTTGTGACGAGCTTGATAAATTCTCTTCACCCGTTGTTCAGTACCAGATTGCAGAATCAAGAAAAATCTGCAGTGCAGGTCTCAACCATCTTCTTCAGGTTGATATGGACGAGCTTAAAGCCGAACTGAAGCATGCCCGTTCAATGCCCAAGGCTACAGCCGAAGAAAAAGAAATGCGCAAATTTGCTATTGAACTTGCAAAGAAGAAAATTTCTTCCTGCAAATCAATCAAAAAGTATTTCAAGGATACAACTGAGCTGATTCAGCCCGACTTCCAGATTCTTGATGAGTATTTTGACAAGGAAGATGAAATCGACGCTGAAATCAAAGCACTTTATCTTGACCTTAAAAAGGAAAAGAACAAGGAAAAGACTCTTGAAATGAAGGCAAAAATCAAGGCTCTTAAAAAGGATAAGGAAGCAATACAGGATAAAGCTAAAGCCGAAATGGATAAGCACGCTTACTTCAACCGTGCCGCAAAGCCTTATCTTGACGCTGACAAGCTCATCAAGCAGCAGGAAAACTACACTCACTTTGAAGACATTGCCGCACAATATGAAGAAGCAAAAATGAGAAGTGAAGCTGAGCGTGCTGCAAAGATTGAAGAGCAGAAGAGACTTGAAGCCGAAAAGCAGGCTCAGAAGGAAGAAAAGCTCAAAGAAAAAGAAGCTGCCAAAATGGCAAAGAAAAACAAATAAAGCTTTTTGATTCTCTTTCATAAAAGGACAAAATCCCCTGTTAACACCCTGAAAATCAAGCAGTCAAATATGTAAACCATTGTAAAAAGCTGAAAAATGCTTGATACAATGGTTTTTTGTTTTACCTTTTTCCTGACTGCTGACTACTTTCCACTTAAAGTGTATTTACCTTCGCTTTTATATACCGTGGTGCAAAACGGTAAGGCTTTATTTATTCCTCCAACTCCGTACGCTCATGCCGCTTGGGCACTTACTTTTATCGATTGTGATAAAAGTAAGCAAAAGCACGCTTTTTTATAGACACGGCTTTTTATTTTTATAATATACCGTTAGTCCGCCTTCAACAACAAACTACGAAGCGCCCCGGCTTCTGCTTTTTTATTACTTATAATAAATCCCGTAATCGGTTGCTTTTTATAAAGATTCTGCCCGCCTTCGTTTGTTGTTTTCGCAGCGGGGCAGGTGTCAGGGGTCAGTAGGCAGTAGTCAGTAGTCAGGAAAAAGATAAAACAATAAGGAGTCTGTAAAAAATAAATAATCATAAAAAAATCAGAAAAAACAACGTAAAAAGGAATTCTCTTTCAGAAAGCAGCCCGTAGCAGGAGCGACTGTCGGACTACAGGCAGTGGAAAGGCAGTCAAATAAATTAGACAATAGCAGACCTTACGGAACAAATTAAACCAAGCGGCTCATTTTATTGAGCGTTGTTTTAAACAG
>JAFUQS010000028.1 GCA_017472225.1 Clostridia bacterium
ATGAGCCGCTTGGTTTAATTTGTTCCGTAAGGTATGCTATTGTCTAATTTATTTGTGTGCCTTTCCACTGCCTGTAGTCCGACAGTCGCTCCCGCTACAATCTGCTTTCAGAAAGAGAATTCCTTTTTACGCTGTTATTCTTTCTTTTTAATGATTATTTATTTTTTACAGACTCCTTATTGTTTTATCTTTCCCTAACTACTGTCTACTGACTACTGACCCCTGTCTCCTGACTACTGACTACTGAACTTGTCCCGCTGCGAAAACAACAAACGAAGGCGGGCAGAAGTTTTATAAAAAGCAACCGATTACGGGATTTATCATAAGTAATGAAAAAGCAGAAGCCGGGGCGCTTCGTAGTTTGTTGTTGAAGGCGGACTAACGGTATATTATAAAAATAAAAAGCCGTGTCTACAAAAAAGCGTGCTTTTGCTTACTTTTATCACAACCGATAAAAGTAAGTGCCCAAGCGGCATGAGCGAGCGGAGTTAAAGGAATAAATAAAACCTTGCCATTCAGCACCACGGCACATAAAAGCGAAGTTAAATACATCTTGAGTAGACAGTAGTCAGGGGGTCATCAGCACAAGATAAATATCACCTTGACGGTTAAAAATCAACCTTGAAAAATCAGAGGATATATGACTCTGCCCGATAAAAAAGGACGCCCAACGGGCGTCCTACGGACTTGTACTATGTTCTTATAAAAACGGATATAACCGTATCGAAGCGACCGTTCAATCCGGAAATTGAAATTCCGAATTGTCTGACTGCTCCGTTTTTTTGTGCTTGTTCTCAGGTCTTAGTAAACATTCTGAACAGTGGCAAACAGGAAGCGAAAAACTTTTTGTAGCTTTCGCAGTAATCACCGCTTTCACGGTTCCTTTTGCAGCCACCTGCCCTGCAAAGCGGATAAAACTTACACAGCTTGCATTTTTCCGGAACCGGTAAGCTTTCCTTTATGAATTCAAAGGCAGTTCTGCTTTGTGCAAGGTCCTTGAGTGAGCTTTCATTGATATTACCCAAAAGCCACTCATCGGTGCAATAAAAGTCGCAGGGATAAATATTTCCGTTTCCCTCACACACGAATTGGTGCGTGCAGTGACCCATAAGTCCGCACTGCTCACCCTTTTCACCCAAGTACATTCTCACCCAATTATCAAACTGACGGATGCTCATATAATTACCACGCACAAAATCCTTGACATAAAGATTGAAAATGCGAATAAGAAAATCCGTATACTGCTCAGGAGTCATATATAACTCGCTCTGAGTGTTGTCCCCCATCGGTCTGAGGCAGGGAATAAACTGCAGATACTTAAAGCCTTGTGCTCTGAAATGCTTATATATTCTTTCTGCATTTTCAGCACAGTAGCCCGTAAGAACGGTAAGGATATTATATTCAACCTTATGCTTGTCAAATTTTTTTGCCGCTTTGGTTATTTTATAGTAAGAGTTCTGTCCGTTACTGTCAACCCTGAACTTGTTGCCCTCAAAGTCGCCGTCAAGGCTGAGACCCACAAGGAACTTGTTATCATGGAAAAACCTTGCCCACTCATCATCAACAAGTGTGCCGTTGGTCTGAACGGAATAGTAAATTTCAGAGCCCTTCTGATTATACTTTTTTACCGTATCGGTGAAAAATCTGAAATAATCCATTCCCGCAATAAGCGGTTCACCGCCCTGAAAGGCGAAGGCAACGGAGCAGCCATCGGCAAACTCCAATGCACTTCTTATCAGGCTTTCAGCCGTAGACTCCTCCATAATACCGAGAGAAAAGACATCTCTGTGAGCAGCCACATCGCAATAAAAGCAATACTTGCAACGAAGATTGCAAAGAGACGATGCCGGCTTAATCATAATTGAAAGAGCAGGCATTATTCTATAATACCTCTTCTGTTATCGGCAAACTTCTTCTGAATTTCGTTGAGCTTTGCATTCATTTCATCGGCAACTGTGGGATATACTGTTGAACGGTTATAGTTTTCAGCATAGTCATCAGTGAGGATGTGAAGCCAATTCTTACGGTACTTATCCCAGAAAGCTGAGTTATCGTTCTGAATCTTTTCAAAGTATTTGAAGGTAACATATTCGTTATCATTGAGAACAGAATAGTTATAATCGGGATAATCAGCCTTAACGCTTTCTGTTGTCACGGTATACTGAATTGCCTTGATATTTTCACGCTTCATGTGAAGAATGGGATTATCCTCTGTGTGAACAACCTCATCACCGGAAATTACGGGAACCATTGAAACGCCATCAATTTCTCTGTCGGTGGGAAGATAATTTTCAGTTCCGCCATTACCTGTGATACCGCACATTTCAACAAGAGTCGGGAACAGGTCAACAAGCACAGCACTCTGCTCACGCTCTCCGCCGGATTCAAACAGACCGTTATTGTTATCCCAGCGAATCATGAAGGGCACCTTCTGACCGCCTTCATAAGCAAGGTACTTGCCGCCACGAAGGTCTGCAACCGAGCCTTCAAGAGCAGGTCCGTTGTCACTTGTGAACACAATGATTGTATCTTCAAGAACACCGAGGTCTTCCATTGTTTTGAAAAGAGTACCGAGATAAGTATCAAATTCTGTAATACAGTCAACATATGTACCCATACCTGTTGATCCGTCAAAGTCATCGCCTGCAAAAACAGGTCCGTGAGGCCAGGGTGAAGCATAGTATGCAAAGAAGGGAGCGTCACTGTTTGTAACGGTCTCGGTAATCCAATTTGTGATTTCGTCATGAATCCACTCGGTAAGCTTGCTCTGGTCCTTCTTGCCGTTTTCGTCTCTCATTTCAGAGTTATCGTGAACAATTTCATATTCACCGTTTTCTTCAGCAACATGATAAAATGCATACATATCGTTTACATGGTGGCTGCCGTAGAAATAATCGAAGCCCTGATTTGTGGGAAGATATTCGCCATAGTCACCAAGATGCCACTTACCAAAGGCAGCGGTGCTGTAGCCTGCTGACTTGAATACTTCAGCAATTGTAATTTCATCGCCGAGCATACCGTCAACATTGTTACCCATTTCAAAAGAGTTATAAATTCTTGTCTGTGCAAAGTTGCCCGTGGTCTGAACTGTGGGATAAATAACATTATCTGCATAGCCTCTGTAGGGATAACGACCGGTAAGGCATGCAAAACGGGCAGGTGAGCATACGGAATAAGCTGAATAGAAGTTTTCAAAATTAAGTCCGTTTTCACCGATGGAATCGATGTTGGGAGTTTCATAAATTGAACCGTTAAGACTTACGTCACCGTAGCCAAGGTCGTCCATCATGATAATGAGAACATTGGGATTTTCGGCAGTAGCCTTATCAACACCGTCAAGATAATCATCGTGACCTTCCCAGAGTCTTTCTGTTACAGGCTTTGTTCTCATGTTGCCAAAAAGCACAGAGAAAACTGAAGCACCCATAAGAAGAATACTCAAGGCAAAAGATGCAACAGCCTTAACAGTTGTTTTGCCGCACTTCTTTTTTGCAACAAAGAAAAGTGCCCAGAGGCAAACAGCAGCAGGAAGAGTCAGAAGAATGTTACCGCCAAGTCTTGTGAAGAAAGAGCCTTCACCTGCAAAAAGAGCATTGGCAGCAGTTGACCAGCCGGCAGACTTATCGGAAATGAAAGCACCAAAGCCTGCATCTGCACCCCATATAGTGTGAAAAACAATCATAGCCACACTTGAAATCGCATAACCGAAAATCATGGGAGCATAAACCTTTTTCTTGATGATGAGTGAAAGCAAGATGAGTGCTGACATAATACAGCAGTAAAGAAGGCACACAAGATTGATAAGGTTCAGTCTTGTGATAAGCAGTACAGCCGCAAGAATAACACCGACAACCATCAGAACAATCGGGAAAATCTTTTTGTTTTTGTCAAGCGAAAATTTGTTTTCCATTTTATATCCTCCGTTTTACCCTTAACAGGGAATTATTCTGTGTTAAACACATAAGGAGATTATAACCGAATTTTGTCACTTAGTCAATAATCATAAAGAATTATATGTACAATTTCTTTATTTTATGATATTATACTATCAGTACACTCCGGAGGTGTTGAAAATGAATTTCATTATTTGTGAAGATATAAAAGAGCTTTCCGAAAAAGTCAAAAAGCTTTCTTTCAGTGAAAAAAAGAATAAGGATTATGAATTCAGCAAAATCACCGCCCGCCCGTTCAAGGGTAAAAAGGGTGTTTTCTGGCAGCTTGAAAAGCACAGAAACAATCAGGTTTTTCATCTTAACTTAAATGAAGATGAATTTTTTTCATGGCTCACAACCGAGGGCAGGCAGAATTTCCGTCAGTGCTGTCTCACCGCCGAGGGCACAACTATTCACTATACGGTTTTCCCCGACAAAACTAAAAGGAAGGTCACGGGAAATGAAGTGAAAAAAGCTCAGTCACCGGGACACAACAAGGAAAAAAGTTATATTCTTAAGCAAGGCGAAAATATTCCGGCTTTGGTTGACCTCGGAGTGTTCAACAGCGAATTTCAGGTGAATAAAAGCAAATATGATAAGTATAAGCAGATTAACCGCTTCATTGAAATTGTGGATGATGCCTTCGGTAAGCTGAATAAGGATACTGTTACCATACTCGACTTCGGTTGCGGAAAAAGCTACCTGACCTTTATCATCTATCACTACTTCACCGTAATTAAAGGCGTTAAAGCAAAGGTTCTTGGCTTTGACCTTAAAGAAGATGTTGTTAAACACTGCAATGAAATTGCAGAAAAATACGGATATAAAGATTTGAAGTTTTATGTGAATGATATTACGAAGGGTGAGGTTTATCAGGATAATGTTGACATGGTTATCACACTTCATGCCTGCGACATTGCAACGGACTTTGCTCTTTTCCACGCAATCAGTCACAAGGTACCCCATATTTTCTCCGTACCCTGTTGTCAGCATGAGGTCTGTTCTTCAATCAAAAAAGGCGGCGATTTAGATTTACTTCTTTCACACGGACTTATCAAGGAGCGTTTTTCCGCACTTCTTACAGACAGCATAAGAGCCGAGATTCTGAAAAAATGCGGATATGAGGTTGACATTATTGAATTTGTTGATTTTGCTCACTCACCGAAAAACCTTATGCTCAGATGCAAAATCAAAAAAGCTCAGGTCCCCGACCTCAGTGAAATTGAAGAACTTATGAAAAAGTATAAATTTGAGCAGAAGCTTTATGAGCTTGTTAAAAACGATAAATCACAGGGAATGTAAAAAATACAAATTCCCTGTGAAACCCCGAAAATCGAATAGTTAAACACAAAAACCATTGTAAAAGCTGAATGTGAAGTGACCCCAAAAAGTTAGACAAAGTTTTTTAGAAAAACTTGTGCAAATTAAATATTAAGCTGCTAAAATGGCTTGAGATCTGTGCATAGCAGGTGTCAAGCCATTTAATTTTAGCTTGATTCTACGATTATTGTAATAATCGAGATAGTCTTCTAATTCAGCTTTAAAATGTTCGATTGAATCAAATTCTTGCAAGTAAAGTAATTCTGTTTTTAGCAAACCGAAGAAGTTTTCAATTACTGCATTATCCAAACAGTTACCTTTTCGGCTCATACTTTGCTGTATTCCTTTATCAACCAGCATTTTCTGATATTGTTTGTGTTGATAATGCCAACCTTGGTCTGAATGAAGAATCAGATTTGTGTTATCAGGTATCTTTTCAAATGCCTTATCAAGCATTTCTGTAACCATACTTAAATATGGATGTTCGTAAATGGTGTATGAAACAACATCCCCACTATACAAATCAAGAATAGGCGAAAGATAAAGCTTTTGGTCGAATAAACTGAACTCTGTTACATCTGTAACCCATTTCTCATTTGGCTTTGAAGCTACAAAATCCCTTTCAAGTAAATTGGGTGCAATTTTCCCTACTTCACCTTTGTAAGATTTGTATTTCTTCATTCTGACTTTACACACTAGATTAAGTTGTTTCATAAGCTTTTGTACGGTCTTGTGGTTGATTGTGAAGCCTCTGTTATGTAGTTCTTTGGTTACTCGGCGATAACCGTATCTTCCTTTATTCTCTGTGTAAATACTTGATATTTCTTCTTTAATCTCAAAGTATTTATCTTCATCATTTCTGTGTTTTACGTAGTAGTAATATGTACTGCGAGGGATTCCGGCTATTTCTATCAATAATGATACTTTATATTCATGCCTCAGCTCCCAAATTATTTTCGCTTTTTCTCTTGCCGTACCCTCTCGGCAACCAAGGCATTCAATTTTTTTAAGTATGCATTCTCCGCTCTTAATCGTTGTACTTCTGCTAACAAATCTTCTTCTACTTCTTTTGGAAGTTTTCTTGGTTTTCCTGTGCTTTTTCTTCCTCTACGTTCAATATACAATCCTCCGGGTCCTTCTTCAAGATAAATCCGTTCCCATACCTCTATTATATGATAATCGCTTATCCCATATTGTCTGGACACTTCCCAACAACTTATTTTTTCTTTTTGCATTGTTTCTACCACTTGTTGCTTGAATTCTCCGGTATATCTTTTGTTTGGTATTCCTTTAGGCATAAAAAATCACCCCTTATGTTAAACATTATATCACAATGTCTAACATTTGGGGTGCA
>JAFUQS010000029.1 GCA_017472225.1 Clostridia bacterium
CATTTTTGAATGTCCTCCTTTTGATTTATTTGATGCAGTTGGTAGCCGCATCTTTATTGTATCAAAAGGAGTTTTATTTTTATATGCAACGCTAAAGCTTTTTTTGAACTCCCCGGCACAGCCGGGGGTTTTCGTTAACAATAAAAAAAGAGCCCCGAAGGGCTCTTTCAATTGAATTATTCAGCGTCGGGAGCGTAGAGATCCTTGAGCTTGAGAAGGTGAGCGTATCTGTCCTTAGCAACCTGCTCACTCTTTGTGAAGAGTGCATCTGCTCTGTCGGGGAATTCACGCATAAGTCTTGTGTAACGAGCTTCATTTTTGATGAATGCCTGATACTCAGCGTTGGGTTCCTTACAGTCAAGTGTGAAGGGATTCTTGCCTTCTGCCTTGAGAGCGGGGTTGTAACGGAAGATGTTCCAGTAACCGCATTCAACAGCCTTCTTCATTTCAGCCTGACAGTTGATCATGCCGCCCTTGATTGAGTGCATTTCACAGGGTGAGTAGCCGATAATGAGTGAGGGACCGGGATATGCTTCAGCTTCCTGGATTGCCTTGAGTGTCTGAGCCATGTTAGCGCCCATAGCGATCTGTGCAACATATACATAGCCGTAGCTCATAGCGATTTCAGCAAGGCTCTTCTTATTGATTTCCTTACCTGCTGCTGCGAACTGTGCAACCTGACCGATGTTTGAAGCCTTGGAAGCCTGTCCGCCTGTGTTTGAGTAAACTTCTGTGTCGAATACCATTACGTTTACGTCCTGACCTGATGCAAGTACATGGTCGAGACCGCCGTAACCGATATCGTATGCCCAGCCGTCACCACCAAAGATCCATACGGATTTCTTTGAAAGGTATTCGCTGTTGTCGAGAACATCCTTGCAAAGGTCGCAGTTTGCGCCTGCTGCCTTAATAGCTGCTACAAGAGCATCAGCTGCTGCTGTGTTCTTAGCGCCGTCGTTTACAGTTGCAAGGTACTCTTCACCTGCTGCCTTAACTTCTGCTGCGCAGAGGTCGGAAGCGATGATGCCCTGAACGTCTTCGATAAGTCTGTCTCTGATAGCCTTCTGGCCATAGTACATACCAAGACCGTGTTCTGCGTTGTCTTCAAACAGTGAGTTTGCCCATGCAGGACCGTGACCCTTTTCGTTCACTGTGTAGGGTGATGTTGCTGCCGGACCGCCCCAGATTGATGAACAGCCTGTTGCATTTGAGATATACATTCTGTCACCGAAGAGCTGAGTGATAAGACGTGCATATGATGTCTCTGCACAACCTGCACATGAGCCTGAGAATTCGAGGAGAGGCTTCTTGTACTGGCTTGAAACAACGTTCATAACAGCAGTTGTTTCCTTCTTCTCTGTTACGTTAGCTACGCAGTAATCAAATACCTTCTGTTCCTCAAGCTGTGATTCTTTTGAAACCATCTTGAGTGACTTTGTGGGACATACGCCGATACATACGCCGCAACCCATACAGTCCATGGGAGAAACAGCAAGAGTATATGTGTAGTTTGTCTTAACAACGGGCTTGGGAGCCTTCTTCATGTTTGCAGGAGCAGCTGCAACTTCTTCATCGCTCATAGCGAAGGGACGGATTGTAGCATGGGGGCAAACATAAGCACACTGGTTACACTTAGCACATGTTGTGGGATCCCATTCGGGAACGAGAACTGCAACGCCTCTCTTTTCGTAAGCTGATGCGCCGTGTTCGAAAGTACCGTCAGCATGCTCTGTGAAAGCTGAAACGGGAAGTGAGTAACCGTCCATAACGCCAACGGGCTTAAGGATTGTGTCAACCATCTTAACGAGCTTAGCTGCGCCTTCTGAAGCTGCTGCTACTGCGTCGTCTAATGCATCTGCCCATGCTGCTGGAACTTCTACTTTATGGAAAGCAGTAGCACCTGCGTCGATAGCATTGTGGTTAGCGTCAACAATATCCTGACCCTTCTTTGAGTAGGACTTTGTTGCTGCGTCCTTCATATACTGAATAGCTTCAGCTGAAGGCATAACGTTTGCAAGAGCAAAGAAAGCTGACTGAAGAACAGTGTTTGTTCTCTTGCCCATACCAACCTTTTCAGCAAGGTCGATAGCGTTAACAGTGTAAAGCTGAACATTGTTGTTTGCAATGTATTTCTTTGCTTCTGCATTAAGGTGATTTTCAAGTTCTTCGTCGCTCCACTGGCAGTTGATAAGGAATACACCGCCGGGCTTTACGTCGTTAACCATCTTGAAGCCCTTGTCAACGTATGAGGGGTTGTGACATGCAACGAAGTCAGCCTTATTGATGTAGTAGGGGCTCTTGATGGGCTTATCACCGAAACGAAGGTGAGAAATAGTGATACCGCCTGTCTTCTTTGAGTCGTACTGGAAGTATGCCTGTACGTACTTGTCAGTGTGGTCACCGATGATCTTGATTGAGTTCTTGTTAGCACCAACGGTACCGTCACCGCCGAGACCCCAGAACTTACATTCGATTGTACCTTCTGCTGCTGTGTTGGGAGCAGGTACTTCGGGAAGTGAGAGATTAGTAACGTCGTCTACGATGCCGAGAGTGAACTGGCTCTTGGGCTCATCCTTAGCAAGCTCTGTGTATACAGCAAATACGCGTGAGGGAGGAGTATCCTTTGAACCGAGACCGTAGCGGCCGCCAACAACCTTGATATCGCCTCTGCCGTTTGTAGCAAGAGCTGTAACAACGTCGAGGTAAAGAGGCTCGCCGAGTGCGCCGGGTTCCTTTGTTCTGTCAAGAACAGCGATTTTCTTACATGTTGCAGGGATAGCTGCAAGAAGGTGCTTAGCTGAGAAGGGTCTGTAAAGACGAACCTTAACAAGACCAACCTTTTCGCCCATAGCTGTGAGGTAATCAACAACTTCTTCAGCAACGTCGTTGAATGAACCCATAGCAACGATTACTCTTTCAGCGTCGGGAGCACCGTAGTAGTTGAAGAGCTGATAATTTGTGCCGAGCTTTGCGTTAACCTTGCCCATATATTCTTCAACGATTTCGGGAACTGCATCATAATACTTATTGCAAGCTTCTCTATTCTGGAAGAAGATATCGTCGTTTTCGTGTGAACCACGCATTACGGGGCGTTCGGGGTTGAGAGCTCTTTTTCTGAATGCTTCAACAGCATCCATATCGCACATTTCCTTAAGATCATCGAAATCCCAGACTTCGATTTTCTGAAGCTCATGTGAAGTACGGAAACCATCAAAGAAGTTGAGGAAAGGAACACGGCTCTTGATTGTTGCAAGATGAGCAACAGCACCAAGGTCCATAACTTCCTGTGTATTTGTTTCAGCGAGCATTGCAAAGCCTGTCTGACGGCAAGCGTAAACGTCTGAATGATCGCCGAAGATGTTAAGTGCATGTGATGCTACACAACGAGCTGAAACATGGAAAACGCTGGGAAGAAGTTCACCTGCGATTTTGTACATGTTGGGGATCATAAGAAGAAGACCCTGTGATGCTGTGTAGGTTGTTGTAAGAGCACCTGCTGCGAGTGAACCGTGAACGGTACCTGCTGCACCTGCCTCTGACTGCATCTCGACAACGTTAACTTTTGTGCCGAAGATGTTTTTTAATCCCTGAGCTGACCACTGATCAACGTAGTCTGCCATGGGGCTTGACGGTGTAATGGGATAAATACCTGCAACTTCTGTGAACGCATAGGACACATGAGCAGCCGCATTGTTACCGTCCATGGTTTTCATTTTTCTGGCCATTGGATTGTTCCTCCTGAATTTTATTTGGATTATCGATTAGATACCACCTTGTATTTTATCACTTTCATTTGCAATTGTAAATACAATTTCCGCAATTTTTTTGTTATTATAAGGTAAAACAAAGATATAAAATCCATGTCACCTGAAAAACAGACGAAAAAATAGATTTAATTGTCAAAGTTTTGTGAATTAATATTGAAGTTGTGAGGAAAATGTGATAAAATACCAACTATAAATTTACAACAAAAGGAGAAATCAAGATGAATCTCAAAAAAATCATCGACAAAAAAGATTTGGCAGCTCAGTATATGATTGATGAAATCACTCATATCTGCAAGACTTTTGAAAAGCGTGGCCCCGGTTCAAAGGGTGAGCATCAGGCTTGTGAGTATGCAGCTGAGCAGATGAAGGAATACGGCTGTGACCGTGTTTATGTTGAGGAATTCAAGGAAAATCCCGACTCCTTCTACGGCTGGATTTACTTCACTATTACCTGCTGCTTCCTTGCATTTATTTCCTACTTTTTCCAGCCCATTCTTTCAATAGTGTTTATCGCAATAGGACTTAGCATCTGCTTTATACAGTTCGGCCTTTACAAAAAGCTTGTTGACAAGTGCTTCAAAGAAGAAACAGGTCACAATGTTGCCGGCTTCAAAAAGCCCACAGGCGAAGTTAAGCGCAGAATTATCTTTAACGGTCACCCCGATGCAGCATGGGAATGGCCCTTCAAGTATAAGTTTACATATCTCGGCTTTGACATTCACATGCTTGTCTGCTTTGCAGGTGCTGCTTATGTTCTCATTACTGCAATTTTAAATCTTGCAGGTGTTATTCCCGAAAATCTTATAAACACAATAGGTCTTATCGGTCTTGTGTTTGCTCCCTTCTGGTTCGGTCTTTATTTCATGTGGAATAAAAAGAGAGTTGTTGACGGTGCAAACGACAACCTTACAGGCTGCTATATCGGCATGGCAATCCTCAAATTCCTCAAGGATGAGGGCATTGAATTTGAAAACACTGAGGTAGGCGTTGTTCTTTCAGGCTCAGAAGAAGCAGGTCTTCGTGGTGCAAAGGCTTGGGCAGAAGCTCACAACAAAGAATTCAACGACGTTCCCACTTTCGTTTATTCCTATGACACAATTGCTCAGTCAGAGCAGCTTATGGTTAACTACCGTGACCTTAACGGCACAGTAAAGGTTGACAAGGATGTTTCCGACCTGTTCTATGAGGCTTGTCAGGAGCTCGGCATCCCCTGCAAAAAGGGTATGGTTCCTCCTCTCGGTGGTGCAACAGACTCAGCTGCTTTTGCTCAGGCAGGCATGCGTGCAACAGGCATCACCGCTCTCAACCATGCACTCCCCGACTTCTATCACACAAGACTTGACACTCCCGAAGCACTTAACAAGAAGTGTCTTGCTGACTGCTTCGTTGCAAGCGTTAAGGTGCTTGAGAAATTTGACAACGGCGCTAAGCAGTGATTGAATTCGGAATTGTGCTGTACTCTGCCGAGGAGGATAGCCTCTGCCCGCAGATGTAATCTGTAGGGACCGGCGTCCTCGACGGGTCCGTCACTCAATGACCCGTCAGGGTCAATTCATGCACCTTTGTGCAATTCATGGCATCAGCCAATTCATGCCGTCAGGCAATACATTCATCATTAAAAATTTCATCCGTCTGAACCTTGTGGCGCAGACGGATGTTTTTTTGTTAAGTTGACAGAACATCTGTGGAGCTTTTGAACGAGCTTTTTAAATCGGCGATCCTTTTCTTCTTCACTTATTTCTCTGCCTTCTGCTTTGTTTATTGCACATACAAGTGATACAGCGGTGC
>JAFUQS010000030.1 GCA_017472225.1 Clostridia bacterium
CAACAGTCTCACCGTCGTAGGATTCAAGATAATTCTTTTGTTCAAGCAAATGCAATAAAGGATATAGCGTTCCCGCCTTCAACTCAAATGTTCGATTTGATTGTCGAGCAAGTTCTTCGATAATTTGATAACCGTACATATCTCGATCCTTCAAAATCCGTAGCACAAGCATATCTGTATTTCCGGAGATAAGGGATTTATCAATAGCCATAAATCATCCTCCTTATATAGATGGTCTATACAATATTATATATAGATTATCTACATAAGTCAAGGCTATACTGAATTAGTTTGCAAAAAATTGCTATTCACCATTAAATAAAAAGACGGCAGAGAGTAAAAGCTCCCTGCCGCCGTACTTCGGTTAGGTATAAATTATATCGTGGTTTACGATTTCTGTGGCTCTACTACGGATGTTATTCATCCGAGTAACCCACTCCATTTGGTCATCCGCTTTAAGTTGTTCGGTTACGCCCTCACGCTCTGCCATTTGTTTTACGAGCCGAAAAAACATATTCTCAGCTTGTTTGTCAATGTCTGCAAGATAACTGTTCAACTTACCGCTTGTAAGCAGATTAACATATCGCACCTTGTGTTGTTGCTTGATATACCTCAAATGTCGCTGTCCCCATACACCAATTTCCGCTTGTTCTTCATCAGGTAAGGTCAGATTGGGAATGTGATAACCGTTTTCTTCACGATAAGTGCCACCCATTTGTTCAAATAATGATTTCATTGCAGTTTCCTCCATATATATTTTTTAGATTTTTCTGCAATATACCGTACCGATTGTCTTTACCACTTGTTTTCAAAACCTTCGTTACGGCACCTCATCAATGTGATAGTTCCTTTATTTTTTATCGTTGCAACCGGTGGTTGCGGTTTTGCTATTGACTTTTCAAAAACAAACAGTGTACTATTTAAATGAAATAACAAAGGAGGATAATAAAATGAAAGAGAAAAAATTATCATCGTCATTAAAGATGATTGCCTTCGGTATGCTTCTCATCGTTGCACACCTGAAATTCAACAATTTTGACATTCTTGTTGATTGGGTAGGTTATCTTCTTATTTTTACAGGTCTGACACCCATTATAAAAGACTCAAGATATGCCGCCGTTATTAAAGCTCTCGGAATTGTTGCAACAGTCTGGTCTTTGATCGAATGGGTATGCGGATTTATCGGCATCAGCCTTAATAACATTATTTTGACTTTGGTTTTCACTGTAGTTTATGCGCTTTATTTTTATCTTTTCATCACTGCCGTTGCCTTCTGCACAACGGAGGAAAACAGACACAACAGAATCCGCCTTGCGGCAATTGTTAATACTGTTTTACATATTGTGACAACAGTTATGGCATTGATTCCGCCTTTGCAAATGATTTCCCTTGTTTCAGGCTTCGGCAATCTTGCGGTGAGAATCTGGATCTGCATTGAATTATTCCTTCTTGCAAATTCAGTGAAAAAGCAGCAGGAAGAATACGAATCACAGCAAGACTCATATTCTCCCTGTAACGAAAATGAAATGCCGATACCCTTGCACAACGAACCTGCCGAGGAAGAAGTGACCACGGAAAGCATTGATTGAAACAACTAAAAATGGCTGTAAAAAACTTTCGTTTTTTACAGCCATTTTTCTTACATAAGCTCACAAACAAGCTCACTGTATTCTGTTGGGTTTTCAATTGATTTGCCGGCAATGAGGCATGACTGAGCATAAAGGATTTTAGCATACTTTGCAACCTTGTCCTTGTCGGTTTCATAAAGTGCCTTGATTTTTTCTGCAACCTGATGATTTCGGTTGATTTCAAGCACAACGGTGGCTTTCATGCCCATTTCTGCACCGGGCATTGCTGAAAGCACCTTTTCCATTCCAAGGCTCATCATACCTTCACTTGTGAGACAGACGGGATGATTTTTAAGCTTGTTGGTAAAGCGCACCTCACTCACTGCTTCACCGATGCTTTCCTTCATGAAATCAAGGATTTCTTTAGCAGCCTCATTTTCTTTTTTCAAGGTTTCCTTTTCTTCCTCTGTGTCAAGGTCAAGACCGCCTGCGCAGATATTAGTGAAGGTTTTGCCGTTATATTCGTGAAGCATCTGAATTGCGAATTCATCAACATCATCTGTGCAATAAAGAATTTCATAGCCCTTTGCTTTTACGCTGTCAGATTGGGGAAGAAGATCAATTTTGTCCACTGTTTCCCCTGTTGCAAAGTAAATTGTGCTCTGACTTTCGGGCATACGGTCAACATACTCTGAAAGTGAAGTCAGCTTCTTTTCATTTGAAGACACAAAAAGGATAAGATCCTTAAGAGTATCCTTGTTTCTGCCGTAATCACTGTAAAGACCGTATTTGAGCTGCAGACCGAATGCCTTGAAGAATTCTTCGTACTTTTCTCTGTCTGTTCTGAGCATTTTTTCAAGCTCAGACTTGATTTTCTTTTCAATATTCTTTGCAATAACCTTCAGAAGATGGTCATGCTGCAGGGTTTCTCTTGAAATGTTGAGGGTAAGGTCGGCCGAGTCAACAAGACCCTTGACAAACGAGAAGTAATCGGGAAGAAGCTCCTTGCATTTTTCCATGATGACAACACCGTTTGTGTAAAGCTGGAGACCCTTTTCAAAATCCTTTGAATAATAGTCAAAGCTCGGGTGCTTCGGAATAAAGAGAAGTGCATCATAGGAAATCTGACCCTCGGTTTTGGAGTGGATTGTCTTTAACGGTGCTTCATAATCATAGAACTTGGACTTATAGAAGTTTTCATAATCCTCATCGGTGATTTCGCTCTTGCTCTTTCTCCACAAGGGTACCATTGAGTTGAGCTGAGTGGGCTCGGTTGTGGTTTCATATTCATCCTCCGTACCCTCCTTGAGCTCTGTTTTTTCCATGTCGAGCATAATGGGATAGCGGATATAGTCGGAATACTTTGACACAATCTGCTGAAGTGTATACTGACCGAGATATTTATCGTAATCCTCTTCCTCGGTGCTTTCCTTGATATGAAGTGTGATAACGGTACCTGCCTCATCCTTTTCACAGGGAGCTATCGTATATCCGTCAACACCTGTTGACTGCCACATGAAAGCCTCATCGCTGCCCTGTGCCTTAGACACAACGGTAACCTTGTCGCTGACCATAAAGGCTGAATAGAATCCGACACCGAACTGACCTATAATTTCAACCTCACTGCCCTTTTCAACACCTGATTTGAAATCAAGCGAGCCGCTTTTTGCAATTGTGCCGAGATTTGTTTCAAGCTCCTTTTCACTCATGCCGCAGCCGTTGTCAGAAACGGCGAGAATACGATTTTCCTTATCAATTGCAAGGTTGATTTTGTAATCAGCTCTGTCCATTCCTGTTTCGCCCTGTGCCATTGCATTATAATAACGCTTATCAAGTGCATCACTTGCATTGGAAATAAGCTCTCTTAAAAAAATGTCCTTATGGGTATAGATTGAGTTAATCATCATATCCATGAGTTTTTTTGATTCTGCTTTAAACTGTTTTTTACCCATGATTATTACTCCTGACTTGAAAATTACGTATTTTAGCACTCTCGTCTAACGAGTGCTAAAATTTATTATATCACTATTTTTCCTTTTGTCAAGGGAATAATAAATTTTAAGAAAAAGCGCAGCAGCCTACCGCAAAAGTACGGTAGGCTGCATAATTATTTGAGATAGATATCTGCAACAATGGGAAAATGGTCTGAGGGATAAATTCCCTGAACGGTATTGCGGATGATTTTATAAGTTTCGGCTTCGATACCCTTTGAAACAAAGATGAAATCAATTGCGCCCTTACCATCCGGCTTTTTGGTGTCATATTTTGTGAAGGTGGGTCCCTCATCGGTATTTTTTGCAATATACTTGGCATCAAGGAAGCTTTCGCAGGCAACGGCATAAACGGAGCTGTCCTCATATGCATTGAAGTCTCCTGTCATTACCACATTACCCTCACCTGCAATTTCGAGCACTCTTTTTATGAGCACTTCCATCTGAGCGTCTCTTGTGCTGTCAAGCACATGGTCAAGGTGGGTATTGATATGGGTATATCTTTCACCTGTTTCTTTGTTTTCAAGCACTGCCCAGGAGGCAATACGGCAACACTTTGAATCAAAGCTTTTTGTGTAAGGCTTATCCGGGGTTTCAGAAAGCCAGAAGGTACCGCTGTCGATAAGCTTGTATTTATCCTTGAGGTAATAGATACTGCTGTATTCAGTGAAGAGACCGAAGAAATCCCTCGCCTTGCCCACACAGGCATATTTATCTCCCAGGGCTCTTTTCAGCATTCTTTTCCAGCGTGGTGTACATTCTTGAACACCGAAGGAATCAGGTGCATAGGCTTCAAGCATTTCCATTGCAACCTTGCCACGGTTAGTAATGGTCTGCTCACCGTCATTTGCACAACGGACATTGAAGGACATAACTCTTGTTGTACCTTCAGCCTTTTCGGGTACACCGTCAATAATGATTTCATCAAATTTAACTGCGCCTATCTGTGTATATATACCGTAAGCGGCAAAGCCGACAACAGCAACGGCAACAATTATGACAAGAAGAATTTTAAGCTTTTTCATAATAAAGTCCCCTTTTTGTGTTTTTATTATGATATCACAAAACAGCTTTTGTTTCAATAGCAATAAAGACCCTGACGGCATTTACATTGATATAAAACTACAAATTTTTTCAAAAATTGTGTTGACAAGTGACGATTATTAAGGTATAATCATAAAGCTGTTAAAAAATAGCGTGCTGATATAGCTCAGTAGGTAGAGTGCATCCTTGGTAAGGATGAGGTCACCGGTTCAAATCCGGTTATCAGCTCCAAGCGAAAATCCGTTCTCGAAAGAGGGCGGATTTTTGTTTGTATTATTCATTCTTCCGGAACGGATTTTCAAATGAATAGTGAATATTGAAGTCGCTTCGCTGATGAATAATGAATAATTGCGGGTGGGACACCCACACCTGATTATAATAAATCACCGCACCCCTCCACTGCAATTTTTCAGTAAGGGGTGCGGTTAGATTTTTTTACTGATTATTATTCGAGTCCTAATATATGGTCTGCTGTTACACCGTAATATTTGCAAAGTGCAATAATATGCCTGACAGGCATTTCATTTTCTCCTTTTTCATACCGTGAATAAACCTGTTGAGTGGTACCGAGATATTCAGCTATTTCTTTTTGGGTCTTGTCATTATCCTCTCTCAAATCTCTGATTATTTCAGTATAGTTCTTCATGTAACTATCTCCTCATTATTTGATAGTTAAATTCTACATAACACTATATTTGGTGTATTGACTTTACACCAAATATGGTGTATATTATTGTTATAAACAAAGGTTTTATACTAAAAACAAGTCTTGTTGGCATTTTTTGCGTGGTCTTTGTTTGTATATTTCCTCAAATAGTCTCTGACATAAAGAAGTTTAACACCCTGTCCGGATGACCTACCTTGACCGACTGCCATAATATCACCTTCCTGTGTCTGTTGGGATGATTATAGCACAGAAAAAGTGTCAAAGTAAAGATACAATAAATTGAATAATTTTATAAAACTAACTTCATATCATATTGAAAAAAAGTGTTATTTTATGTTATAATTCAATAAAATATATACCCTTGTTATATGTTTTAATTTTTTTGTAATTAACAAATATATTGTGGAGGATAAAAATGGCTCATAAATTCTTAGATGAATTAAGAAAATCTACTGTTTTTCCTGAATCAATAATGGAGAAAAAAGAAAAAGAAAAAACTGAGAAGCATAATGCAGCAGTTTTAACTCAAATTTCTATGTTATTTAATGACATTAAAACTGATATGAAAGAAAAAGTGAAGAATGGTAAATATGAAGTTTTGCGTGAGAACAAAAAAAGGGTTACAGGAGAATGTGTAATAACACAGGTAGGTTTTAATAGTGCATATAATCGAACAAATCAGATAGGTTATTTAGGCGTAAAAGATTCAGATCACGAAACTCTCAAATATTACCATAGTAACTGTAACTCTGGCATTCCCGCTGCAACCATATCAATCGTTTCTACTAAGAAAGGACAAGCTGTATTTAGAACCATTAATGAGTCCAAGTCTAAATATAAAATTGTTTTAGAGCCAATTGTCGACGAAATATATAAAGGAATAAAAAAATTATTTAAAGAGGAAGGGATTGAGTGTGAATTAATTACAGAGGTTAACTTAAGTTTTTCGAAGTCAAATTATTCTAGAAAAATTGAACTTAAAAAAAATTCTTGTATTTTCTCTGATGATTGGGATGAAAAGTTTAGCTTTGCAAGAATAAAGATAAGAGCAATAGCGATATATTGATTTTAAATAAAGAATACCACATAACCATTACATTATCAAAAAAACTTTTTTAATTATTTAAACTATAAATACCAATCCACCCTGTAGCGATAAACTACAGGGTGGATCTCTAATTTTCCAAAAGTCCCACATACTTATAAACCGTAGTTCTACTCAAACCACACACCCTTGCAAATTCTGAAATGTTCAGACTGCCTGATTTAAACAAAAAGCATTTGTCACACTGTCAATCTGACCGTTTGTGCAATCAACCGTGATACTATCAACAATAATGAGCCTTCGCTTCTCGTCTTTTTTTGTTCACAAAAATCTCACATAACAGTATAACTTTCAGATTTATAAAAATACATTTTTAATTTTATCGAATATGAGTGACAAATATCAAAAGCTGTGTTATAATGTAGGTTGTTTTGATATTGAATCGGAGGTTAAATATGAAAGAGTATATTCGTCGTCTTCGGGATGGCTGCCCAAAAGGCGTATTCGCTTTATGGTGGGTTTTCAGGCTGCTTTTGATTTATGCATTTGTTTCAAGCTTGTTGCATGGCCCCTCGGCTGCAATTCTTCCCGTACAGCTCGGCTTGAGCCTGGTTCTTACTTTTGCATGGGAAATCTGCATGGCTTTCCCCTCAAAAAGCTTTTTAAGTTTTTTGCCGTCAGGACTTCAGACTATTCTGACCATAGCTGTTTTTGCCTCAGTTTTCTGCGGCAAATTTATGAATTGGTTTTATGACACAAGCTGGTTTGAGCCGCTTCTTCAGTTTCTCCTCGGCGCCGTTTCCATATTTTTCGGTTATGAAATTTCATGGGCAATTATGAAAAAGGAAAAGCGCAGCACCACAAAGGCAATGGCTTTTTATGTTGCCTTCGGCCTTTTCTTTGTGTCACTCAATCTGTGCGAGTTGTTTGAATTCTCTTTTGACCAGATAGTGGGTATTATAACGGGTCAGCCATCTGATTTGCAGCATTGGTCCTTTGCCCTTGCAGAAGGTACGGCAAGTCAGACAAGGCTTCTCCCCCCGATTGATGACAGCAGATATCCTATTATGGCGACAATGCTTGACATTATCCTGAGCACCGTCGGTGCATTCACAGGACTTCTTATAGTAAACATTTTCCCTTATCGTCACAAGGGCAGATTCAGATATAAGGTTGATTTTGAGGTTGCTGTGGCAGTACCCCTCGAAAAGCATAAGGCAACTGTAAAAGAGGTAATCAAGGCTTATATTCAGCGACTCCGTGACAACTGCTCTGCCGGTACATATATCCTTTGGTGGCTTATAAGACTCGGTATGGTTTTCCTTTTCATTGAAGAGCTTATCAACGGTGAGGAAGGAAGCACTGCGCCTGTGGAGCTTCTTATGAACCTTGCGTGTATGTTCATCTGGGAAATCTCCATGGCAATGCCGCAGAAAAATGTTTTCAGATTCATTCATCCTGTTCTGCAGACCATTATAACCGTATGTGTGTTCATAACTGTTCTTGCAGGACACGTATTTAATTTTTATTATGAGGTTCGTCTGTGGGATTCAATTCTCCACTTCCTTTCAGGCATCGTCGGTTCATATTTCGGATACGAAATTACCTGTGCGCTTTTCAAGCTTGAAAAAAAGACAGCCTCACTCACTCAGATTCTGATTGCCTCCGTAGGCTTTTGCTTCATGTGTACAACACTGTGGGAAATTTTTGAATTCAGTTGTGATCAGATTGTAGGTATGATGTCCGGAACGCCTAATGATGTTCAGCATTGGTCCTTTGAATTGGCAAAGGGCACTGCCAAGGAAATCACCATCATTGACCCGATAGTTCATGAACGTTGGCCGCTTATGGACACAATGATTGACATTGTTCTTAACACCACCGGCTCTTTCCTTGCATTTATCGGACTCAAAATTTATCCCTACCGTCACAAAGGCAGATTCGCATCCGACTTTGATTTTGATAAAAAAACAAGTAATGAGTCTGTAAAAACGGCAAAAACCCTGTGAGCACCTGAAAAATCAAATAGCTAAACATGTAAAAACCATTGTACAAAGCTGAACGCTTGATACAATGGTTTTCTGTTTTTATATTCTCCTGACTACTGACTCCTGACTACTGACTACTAATTACCTTCGCATTTAAACGCTTATTACTTTTTGCAAGCCCATTATTTATTGCCTGATTCTTCCGCAACAAGGTATTCCCCCGTAACGGGATTCCTGCTTTTATAATCACAGTAAATAACCTTATTCTCGCCGTAAAGGATTGCAAGAGTTCTGTTCACTCCCTTTTCCGGCGGATTTTTTTCTTTGATAATATTCATATACTTCTTCAAATCGGGGTCAGAAACTTTAAGCCTTTCAGGAATTACTCCCGAATTGTTGGTTGCGATTCTGTCATAAAGCATTGCATTTCTCAGCTTCATTTTTTCCGTACCCTCAAGTGAGAGGAAATAATCAAAAGCTATGTTCGTATACTTATCAAGAGGCATACTTCCCTCAAGGTTGTTTTTCTTAAGATGCTCACCATAGCTGAGAAACAATTCAAATGGTGTCATGCCGCTTACCGACAGCACATAATCAACCGTACGATGGAAGCGACCACTGTTATAAAGCCTTTCAAGCTCGTTTTCAGCAATATGAAGCCTTTGCAGCTCTTCGTTGGTTATCCACGGTGTTGAAATAACCTCATAGGGTGGATTTTCGCTGTAGCTGCAAGGGAATTTTTCTCGGTTTTCCGCCATTGGTGATCCCTTCAGGATTTTCAGAAAGCCGAGCTGCAGCATATTGGCTTTGATTTCATAAGCCTTGTTGAAGCCGTTTACGAAGCTTTCATAATCCTCCTCAGGCAGACCTGCAATAAGGTCAATGTGAACATGACAGTTTCCAAATGAAATGAGCCTTTTTACATTACGGACAACCCGATGAATATCTGTTTTCCGGTTAATGGCTTTGAGCGTAGACTCATTGAAGGATTGAATTCCCACCTCAAACTGAACACAGCCCTCAGGCAGCTTTTCTATAATTTCAAAAAGCTTATCATCAAGTAAATCAGCAGCAATTTCAAAATGAAAGCAGGTGCCCTTCACAATTGCTCTGCCGTATTGCTCACAAATGAATGAGAGTATCTCTCCTGCCCTTTCCTTATGGCAGTTGAAGGTACGGTCAACAAATTTTATTGTTCCGGCACCCATTGCACAAAGGTGTACCATTTCATTTTTCACTCGTTCAAGGTCTATATACCTGACCTTACCCAACCGTCCCGACAGACAGAAGGCGCAATTGAAAGGACAGCCTCTGCTGCTTTCGATATAGGCAATTCTGCCCTGCAAGGAGTTAAAATATTCTTCACAGTAGGGCGAGATTTCTTCATCGGAAACGGCTTCTCTCCGGTCAATATGAAGTCCGTCTTCACTTCTGTATGAAACAGAGGGAATACTCTCATTTGTGCCAAGATAAAGATTATTGATGAGAATCGGTATTGATACCTCACCTGCCCCCGACACAACAAAATCAACCGTCGGATTATTCCTGAGCACCTCCTCCTGATTATATGACACCTCAGGTCCGCCTAAGATAATTTTTGTTTTTTGCAAGGAGGACCTGACTTTTTTGCAAAGTGACAAAACCTGTGTGATGTTCCAGATATAGCAGGAAAACAAAACAACATCGGGAGCTTCGGAAAGAATCCGTGAAAGAACCGCCTGTTCTTTTTCGTTAATTGTGCCCTCAATCACCTTAAGGTCGATACCGCAGCAACAACGCTTTTTGCATGAAGTAAAAAGGCACCACGGTGCAAGTGATGAATGGATATATTTTGAATTGAGGCAGCAGAAAAGCGCCTTGAAGCCTGCCACGATGTCAACCTCCTTTTTTCTGTGATTATCAGCTTCACACATCATATCACATATATACCGCAAATGCAAAGGAAAAAAACATTGTTTTTAATAGAATTGTAACAATTCTGTATATTTATTTTATCTGTTACAGATTATAATTAAATTGTAAAAAAACATTATATTTTTAAAGAAAAGTGTGACATATGCAATAATTTGTGTTATACTTATGAAAGCATAAAAGGATTGGAGAAAAAATCAATGAAAGCTTATTTTAAAAGACTTACCGATGCGTGCCCGAAGCACAATTTCATTATATGGTGGGTGTTCCGACTTCTGATGGTTTATGCCTTCGTTGCCGGCTTTTTCAAAACACCCTTTGACATTACAGATCCTCTTCAGGTTGCGGCAAATCTTCTTTGTATGTTCGTTTGGGAAATATTCATGATGTTCCCTGAAAAAAGTGTCTTCCGTCATGTTACCCCCGGTTTTCAGACATTTCTCATTGCAGGTATTTTTGCAGCCTCCTTCGGCGGTAAATTCATGAACTTTTATTATGACATACGCTGGTGGGATTCTGTTCTGCATTTCATCGGCGGTGCCGGTGGTGTTTTCTACGGCTATGAGCTTGTTTGCGCACTGATGAAAAAAGAGAAAAAGAACGCCTCGATTGCAATGGTGCTTCTTGCTTCTGTCGGCTTTTCCTTCATCGCCTCAACTCTTTGGGAATTGTTTGAGTTCAGCTTTGACCAGGTTGCAGGCATGATGAGCGGATACCCCGGTGACAGTCAGCACTGGTCCTTTGAGCTGGCTCTCGGCACACCGAAGCTGGAAACTCTTTTTGACCCCATTGTTCCGGAGCGTTGGCCCATTATGGATATTATGGCAGATATAGTTCTCAACACATTGGGTGCGGCAGCATCGTATGTGATACTTAAAATTTACCCCTATCGCCACAAGGGAAAATATAAATTTGACCTTGATTTTGAAAATAAGGAAGCTGTTTCCGTTTCCTGAGCAGAAAAGCGAGTATCCGTTTCAAAAAAATGTTTCGGATCATATTCTACAGTTAAAAGACTGAGTTCCACTTTGGAGTTCAGTCTTTTTATTTTGCGTCATCGGGTTGTTTATATTTTATTAAAGAAACTTATACAAAAAACGTAACAAATAAAGTGTATATGTTATAGTGTAATGGTGTTTTAAAGCATTTTATTTAAGGAGAGAATATTATGACAGAAACAAAAATTACGGAAAGAAGCACTGAAATTGATCTTCTGTTGGAAAAGCAGCGTAAATTTTTTCAATCGGGCGCCACAATGCCTCTTTCATTCAGAATTGAAATGCTCAGAAAACTGAGAAGTGCAGTTCAGAAATATGAAAAAGAAATTGCCATGGCACTTGAAAGCGACCTTAAAAAAAGTGAATTCGATTCTTTTATGTGCGAAACAGGTCTTGTAATTTGCGAAATCAATTATTTGCTCAGAAATATCCGTCACCTTGCAAAGGACAGAATGGTATGGACTCCGCTTATGCAGTTTCATGCAAAAAGCTATAAAAAACCTACCCCCTACGGTAACACGCTCATTATGAGTCCCTGGAACTATCCCTTCATGCTCACTCTTGAGCCTCTTGCAGATGCAATTGCAGCGGGTAACACTGCAATTGTCAAGCCAAGTGCATACTCCCCTGCTACAAGTGCAATTATAAAGAAAATCTGTGAAGAATGCTTCAACGAAGAATACATTGCCGTTGTAACCGGCGGAAGAAAAGAAAATGCAGCTCTTCTCAACAAGAAATTTGACTTCATCTTTTTCACCGGCAGTGAAAGTGTGGGCAAGGAGGTTATGCGCCACGCAGCAGAGCACCTCACTCCCGTGCTTCTTGAATTGGGTGGCAAGAGTCCCTGCATTGTTGATGACACAGCCTGGATTAAGCTTACAGCAAAAAGACTTGTTTTCGGCAAGTTCACAAACTGCGGACAGACCTGCGTTGCACCCGACTATATCCTTTGTCACAGCAGCGTAAAGGATAAGCTTGTTGCTGAAATCAAAAAGCAGATAGTTAAGCAATACGGCGAAAATCCCTTTGAAAATGACGGCTTTGGAAAAATTATCAATGAAAAGCACTTTGACAGAATTGCCTCACTCATTGACCCGGACAAGGTTGTTCACGGCGGTCAGCTTAACCGTGAAACGCTTCAGATTGCTCCCACCGTTATGGACAATGTCACATGGGATGATGCAGTGATGCAGCAGGAGATTTTCGGTCCTGTTATGCCCATTCTCACCTTCGATTCCTATGATGAAATCTATGACCTTTTAGCTGACAAAGCAAAGCCCCTTGCGCTTTATATATTCTCACAGAACCAGAAAAAGATTAAGGAAATCACCTCTCGTTGCCGTTTCGGCGGTGGCTGTATCAATGATACACTTATGCATATTTCTGTCAATGCCATGGGATTTGGCGGCGTTGGTGAAAGCGGAATGGGCTCATATCACGGCAGAGACGGCTTCAATGCCTTCTCACATACCAAGGGTATATTAAGAAGATACAACTGGATAGACATTCCCGTAAGATATAACCCTCATCCCTTTGAAAAATGGGATAGCTTCCTTGCGCATTTATTTATGAGATAATAAAAAATTTTATAAGGAGCTGTGTTTTTTACAGCTCCTTGTTTTTTTCTGTTACGTTTTCTAAATTACTGAAAGCTCTTGATTAACTTTTCCATTTATGCTAAAATATATTGATAATTTATACCCCTACCATAAGAGGTGATATTTTGGCTAAGAAAAAAGAAAACATAAGAAATTTCTCTATCATTGCTCATATCGACCACGGCAAGAGTACACTTGCTGACAGACTGCTTGAATTAACAGACTCCGTCGCAAAGCGTGATATGTCAGCGCAGATTCTTGATGATATGGACCTTGAAAGAGAAAGAGGTATCACAATAAAGGCTCATGCCGTAAAGCTTAACTATAAAGCCAAGGATGGCGAAGAATATGAGCTTAACCTTATCGACACACCGGGTCACGTTGACTTTAACTATGAGGTTTCACGCTCACTTGCAGCTTGTGAGGGTGCAATTCTTATCATCGATGCATCTCAGGGCATTGAGGCACAGACACTTGCAAATACTTATCTTGCCCTTGACCATGACCTTGAATTAGTGCCTGTTATCAACAAAATTGATCTGCCTGCCGCAGAGCCTGACAGGGTTGCTTCCGAGGTTGAGGAAATCATTGGTCTTGACTGTTCGGTTGCTCCCAGAGTATCTGCCAAAACAGGTGAAAATGTTGCACAGGTGCTTGAAAGAATCGTCGCAGATATTCCTGCACCGCCCGTTGCCGAAGATAATGCTCCCCTGAAGGCTCTTATCTTTGACTCGGTTTATGATAATTACAAGGGTGTCATCGTTTATGTCAGAGTGGTACAGGGAACACTCAAAGCAGGCGAAACGATGAAAATGATGGCTACCGGCGCCGAATTCAATGTTGTTGAGGTCGGCTATATGAGAGCAACGGGGCTTGAGCCCTGCAAGGAGCTTTCAGCAGGTGAGGTTGGTTATATTACGGCTTCAATCAAAACTGTCCGTGATGCAAAGGTCGGCGATACTGTCACAAAGCTTCAGAATCTCGCTTCCGAGCCCCTCCCCGGCTACAGAAAGGTAAACCCCATGGTGTTCTGCGGTGTTTATCCCGCTGACGGTGCTGACTATGAGGCTCTTCGTGATGCCCTTGAAAAGCTTCAGCTCAATGACGCTTCACTTTCCTATGAGCCGGAAACCTCCGGAGCATTGGGCTTCGGCTTCCGTTGCGGCTTCTTAGGTCTTTTGCATCTTGAAATTATACAGGAAAGACTTGAAAGAGAATATAATCTTGACCTTGTTACAACTGTTCCGTCGGTTGTTTATAAAATACACCTGACCGACGGTGAAACTGTTGAAATCGACAATCCGACAAACTATCCCGAGCAGGCAAAAATCGATTACTGTGAGGAGCCCATCACCAACGCTCATATTTATGCGCCGAGTGATTATGTGGGCACAATTATGGATTTGTGTCAGGACAGACGTGGTGTTTTCAAGGATATGAAATATATCACCACCGACAGAGTTGACATTCACTATGAATTGCCGCTTAATGAAATCATATATGACTTCTTTGATGCTCTGAAGTCAAGAACAAGAGGCTACGCTTCCTTTGACTATGAGATTTTTGAATACCGTCGTTCCTCTCTTCAGAAGGTCGATGTGCTTCTCAACGGCGATGTTATTGATGCACTTTCCTTCATCATCCATTCCGATAAGGCTATGGGCAGAGCAAGAAAGATTGCAGAAAAGCTCAAGGAGCATATCCCCAGACAGATGTTTGAAATTCCCATTCAGGTTGCAATCGGCAGCAAGGTTATTGCAAGAGAAACCGTTAAGGCAATGAGAAAAGATGTTCTTGCAAAATGCTACGGCGGTGACATCACAAGAAAGAAAAAGCTTCTTGAAAAACAGAAGGAAGGTAAAAAACGTATGCGTCAGTTCGGTACTGTTGAAGTGCCTCAGGAGGCCTTCATGGCAGTTCTTAAGCTTGACGACAACAATTGATTATGACAGGAATATATATACACATACCCTTTTGCAAAGCGAAATGTCCTTACTGTGATTTTTATTCCTTCAGACCGGAAGAAAAAGAAAAGGACAGCTATTTAAAAGCTGTCCTTTTATGTCTTGAAGAATACAAAGCCATGATTACAGATGAGGTTGACACAATTTATTTTGGCGGTGGTACCCCCTCTTTTTTCGGTGGAGAGCGAATAAGAGAGGTTATATCCCACATAAGAAATAACTATAGGCTGAAAAATGCAGAAATCACTGTTGAATGTAATCCCTCCAGCGTTGACGAAAAGCTTGTAAAAAGCCTTAAAAATGCAGGTGTCAACCGCATTTCTATGGGAATGCAATCCGCAGTGACAAAGGAAAGAAAAGCACTTGGCAGAGTTTCTGACGGTGAAAAGGTGAAGGAATGTGTTGAGCTTTTCAAAAAGCACGGTATAGATAACATCTCTCTTGATCTGATGCTTGGTGTGCCGTATCAGACCCCCGAAAGCCTCGACAAAAGCATAAACTTTCTGCTCTCCTGCGATATAAAGCATATCAGCGCATATATGCTGAAGCTTGAAGAAGATACTGCTTTTTACGATATGCAGGAAAATCTTTCCCTGCCCGATGAGGACACTGTTTGCGATTTGTATCTGCAGACGGTGGAACGGCTCAGGGATGAAGGCTTTTTGCAGTATGAAGTGTCAAACTTTGCAAAGGAAGGCTACGAAAGCCGTCACAACCTTAAATATTGGCACTGTGAGGAATATTTAGGCATAGGCCCGTCGGCTCACTCATTCCTCAACGGCAGAAGATTTTACTTCCCACGTGATTTTGAATCATTCATAAACAGTCCCACGCCCGTTCCTGACGGCGACGGCGGAAATGAGGAGGAATATATCATGCTTGCCCTCAGACTTAACGAAGGTCTGCAGAACAAGGAATTCAAATCACGCTTCAAAAAAGATATCAGCCGAAATGTTTTCAAAAAGGCTGAAATTTTCGCAAATCAGGGTCTTTTAACCTTAAGTGAGGAAAGTATAGCACTTAACGAAAAAGGCTTCCTTTTGTCCAATACAATTATTTCTGAGCTTTTAGAAGGAGTTGATTAAATGGAAAAATACGGACTTGTGCTCGCCGGTGGCGGCGGCAAGGGTGCATATCAGATTGGTGCATGGCGTGCCCTCAGTGAAATGGGAATTACCTTTAACGCTATTGTAGGTGTTTCCATTGGCTCAATTAACGGAGCTATGATAGCTGCAGGCAATTATGAAAAGGCAGTTGAATTCTGGAACAGCATTTCCGTTGATAAGGGTGTGAGAATCAGCGAGGATCTGCCGGATCCCGAAAACCTTTTCAGCAAGAAAAACTGGGGAACTCTTTTCAAGGAATTCTTGAAAAAAGGCGGCATTGATGCTTCACCTGCCCAGGATTTTGTGTCACAGTATATCGATGAGAAAAAAGTAAGAGAGAGCCTCATTGAGTTCGGAGTTATTGCCGTTCCGCTCACTCAGGGTGTTACAAAAAGAGAAATTTTTATTTATGACATACCTGAAGGAGAGCTTGTGGACTACCTTCTTGCCTCGGCGAACATTCCGTTTGCACAGAATATCGGTCCGGAGGGAGAAAAGTATCTTGACGGCGGTGCCTATGACAACATCCCTGTCAAGACCTTGAAAAAAAGAGGCTATAACAAGCTCATTGTGGTTGATATTTCAAACATCAAGGGTGTTGCACATAACCTTGATATTTTCAATTCTCAGATTGTTTACATAAGGCCTTACGACCTTGACGATCTCGGTGCTACCTTTGATTTTGATGCTGCAACAATAGAAAAAAGAAATCAGCTCGGATATCTTGATACAAAAAAAGCCTTCTCTCAGCTCTCAGGCAATATTTATTATTTTATGCCGTCCATTTTCCGCAGCATGGTCATAAAATACGGAGCTGACACAATTTTGCAGCTTGAGGAGCTGGCTCATGAGCTGAAAGTGCCAAAAGCTGAAATTTACACCGCCGACGGATTTATACTCACTGTCAAAGCGGCATATATGACAGCCCTTGAAATTGAAAAGGAAAAAGAAAGAGAGCGTGAAGAAAAAGAAGCTCAGAAGCAGGCACAGAAAAACAAAGGCAGAGGCAGACTCAGTGAAATAATCAAGGAACAAGAAAAAGAAAGAGCCGAAAATAACGAAAAAGAAAACGACAGCTTCTTGCGTTCTGCTTTGAAAAAACGGTTCGGGCAAAAAAATCCCTTTGAAGATTTTCCCGAGGCTGTGGCATTACTTGACAATTACATTTTATAAAAAAAATGCTCCCGAAGATGTTTGAGCGACACTTCGGGAGTTCTTTTTATTTATAATACCTGTCCGTTTTCTTCAGATAATCGATAAGCATTCCGGGCCAATCTGTCTGGATTATGTCAAAGCCCCGGTCTGCGAGCCAGCCCCAACCATAATCCTCCGATACTGTGAAGGCAGTATCATCACTGTGACCACCCGACAGCTGCACACGGTGGTCATAGATAATGGAGTTTACCCAGACGAGAATATTGTCACGGTGCATTTTTTCAATGAATTCTTCCCCTGCCAGAGGTGAAGCCTCATTTTTGAAAAGCACCTCAACACCGACATAATTTATCTTTTTCCTCAGAAGCTCCTCATGTAACGGATGTACCTCCTTCACAACGGGCATGAAAGGAAGCTCCGGCGCCATCTGCTCCATTATATCCGTAACCTTTTTTGTGAGCTGACTTTTAACAAGAATCTGTTCTTCCATTTTGTGACGCCTTACAGCTTCATAAATTTTTTCAGGATTTGACCAGAACTTATCAATATTTATAAAGCAGCGACCCTTGAACTGCTCAAGAAAATCATCAAAATCCGCAACAGTAAACTGAGTGGTTGCATTATCAAAGTTAGTATAGTGCAGCTTTCTGATAAGAGCATAAGGCATCGCACCAAGAAGCAGCGGCTTGCTGAGGTGAGCCACTTCCTTAAGCGGATGAAAAAGAAACAGCTTTCCATCAGCACTGCAGCTCACATCAACCTCAAGCATATCGGCACCTTGCTTCAGAGCAATTTCACATGAGGTTATGGTGTTGCACGGGATATTTCCGCCACTGACACCACGGTGAGCAACGACAATCATATTTTCTTTTGCTTTTTCTCTTAAATTGAATCCCATATCTAAACCTCCGTCGATTATTCCCTGATTGGGGCATTGTTATATTTCCGCCCTGAAATCTGCCTGAGCAACACAGCTATGAAGGTATTATACCCTTATGCAATTACAATTGCAATAGCCTGTGAAAAGTGAAAAATCCTGAGTTTATGAAAAAATTAAAATAGTATTTATAAAACAGATTAACGATACTTGTTTCATCGGCATTTTCTGTTATATCCTGATACCTTTATAAATATAGTAGGGCTTTGAAAAGATATAGCTTCCGTTTTCTTGTGCAAGCTCCAGATTTTTTATGAATTCATCATATTCCTCTTTACTTAATGCACCTGTATTTTCTTCAAAAAGCCATGCAATATCTTTACTGAAATCAAAACCCAAAAAGCCATCTTTATATTCTGTTTCCACAACATTATGAACGCTTACCGAGCTTTCAAACAATTTGCTCTTATTGAATATACCGTACATCCTTCTGCCAATCCAACTGTCAAGGTCATCCATCCAAGGCTGTTTTGTAACAGCATAAGCGTGAAGAGCCTTTGAAATCAACGCTTTGTTTTCACCGTTATAGGCTATGCTTTCCCAATCACAGTTAACGCAGATTACAGTTCCACCCGGCTTTAAGATTCTGTGGATTTCGCTTACTAAAAGTTCTTTGTCTGATACACATTCGAACATATCTGCAGAAAACACAAAATCAAAACTATTATCGGGGAATTTAAGTTTCTTTGAGCAATCCATTACTTTAAGTTTAATTGGTTTTTTGTATTTCACATCCTTAAACCATTTGTCTGTGATATCAACACCGATAGCCTTTTGAATTTTATCATGGAAAGCCTGTTGCAATCCAACAAGAAAACCTGCATCCTTACAACCTAAATCTGCAACAACTGCATTATCGGGCAAATCAATTTGTTCAAAAATAGCTTTGTTCAATGTTGAAATCTTAATATTATTCATTTTATATAACCTCCAAAACATAAAAAAATACTGTTAACAGCTATATGCCATTAACAGTAATATAAAAGGTAAAAATAGTCCTTTTTCTCTATCATCCTGTCAGGCACACAGCAAATCAAGCCTGTACCCAATACAAGATACAAGCTATCTTCGTCTGCGTCGAACAGAGATAAAGAACATTACCGATTCCCTCCAATTATTATTTTTGGCATTATATCATTATTCTTAAAATAATGCAAGTAATAATTTATACTAAAAAAATAAATGCAAAAGACAAATTACGTGCAAATTTATCCTTGCCTTTTTGCTCAAGCTTTATTTTACCCGTAGAATTGTCATAGGTTATTTTAATTCTACTGTATTCGCCCTTTTCGTAGTCATAATTACAGCCTGAATCATCATACAGCATAAACTCACCGTCTGCACCGGTAAATATTTTTATTGTATAAGGCTCATCGGGAGCTTCATCAATATAATTCATAACCTTTACGGTAGGAATAATTGCGCCCGCCTTAACGAAAACAGGAATTTTATCTATGGATAATTCCATTTCGATTTCCTGACCACCCATATACTTTTCATTAGTGAAGTAATCATACCACATACCTTGCGGAAGATATACAGTCATTTTTGATATTTCAGGCTTTGTAACGGGACAGACTAAAAATTCATCACCGTAAATATATTCGTCGAAAACAGTCCGTGCCTTTTTATCCTTGGGAAATGCCAAAGCCAAGGGTTTAACGGGCATTTTGCCGTCAAAGGTAACATTGGCACATACCGAATAGAAAAATGGAATAAGGCTGTATCTGAGTTCAATAGTTTTCTTTATTGCGTCGTAATACTTTTCACCATCGTTACCGAACTGCCATATTTCCTTGGCGGTACTCATTCCGTGAGAACGCATTATTGGGGAGAAGCAGGCGAACTGAAGCCAGCGTGTATATAACTCTCTGTATCCTTCATCGGCACAGCCCTTGTCATATTCGCCTTTCCAGAACCACTTGTTTTTACTGTCGTTGAAAAATCCGCCAACATCACTGTTCCAATAGGCTTCGCCCGTAGCAATATAATTCTGCATAATGTGAATATGCTTTTTTAATGTTTCCCATGATGCCGAAACATCACCTGACCAAACGGCGGTGGCGTATCTGTGTTGCCCTGAAAATCCACTACGGGTCATATTTAAAACTCTTTTGTCAGACGCCGCCCTTTGATTTTCATAAATCCCCTTGGAATGAAACAAAGAAAAAACATTAACCAGACTATCGTCAATGTATTTCTTGAATTCATCAACAGTTTTCTTCATTCTGATGTCAAGGGGCTCTCGTGTTTCACCGCACCAGCCCACCTCATAAGGCTCTGTGCAATCGCACCACCAGGCATCTATGCCGTGCTTAAATAAGCCGTTATACGCCTGCTTCCAATATGTTTTTCTTGCATTTTCATCGAAAGCATCATAAACACAGCCGTCACCTAAAAACATATTTTTCTCAAGGAATTCTTTTTTATTGTCCGAATCTCCGCTAAGGTTAGGCCATATTGAAATCATAATTTTGCAACCGAGCTGGTGAAGCTCATCTATGCAGGCAGACATATCGGGAAAGCGTTTTAAATCAAGGTTTTTATCACCCCAACAATTTTCATTCCAATATTGCCAATCCTGAACAATCATATCAAGAGGCACAGAAATCTGACGGTATTTCTTTACTACCTCTGACAGCTCATACTGATTTTTGTATTCGCATTTTGACTGTATGTAGCCGAGTGCATATTTCGGCAGCATCGGAGTAACACCTGTCAGGTGACGGTACTCTTTGCAAACGGTATCATAATCACCGCAAATAAAATAATAGTCAACACAATCGGCACAGTCGATATACAAAGTTGCTTTATCATTCTTCGTGCAGTCAAAAGTCATAAAGGACGCATTATCAATAAGGTATGCATATCCTTTGGTTGAAACAAAACACGGAATTGCAATACGCATATTTTCCTGATAAAGAGGAACAAAATGACCGTTGATACACGGGAACCCCTCTTCGTGACTTCCAAGGCCGAAAAGTAATTCATCGCAGATATTAAAAATCATTTCTGAATGGTTTGAATTACGTACAAAGACCTTTTCGCCGTCAATCGCTGTTGCCTTTACACCGTCAACCGTTTCTTTGATTTCACTTTTACCACCTGTATATTTATAAACAGAATACTCTTCAAAAGTCGGTGCCTGAACTGACGAAACCATTTCGTTTTCGCTGTAAAAACTGACATCAAGACTTTCTTTGTCGATATTAACAGCAGAAAAAGGCGTTCTGATTATATACGCCTTGTCGCTTTCTTCGCAATTACAAAGTACATTTTCGGGAGCAGCCGTAACAATCAAACTGTCAGACTTTGGCTTACCGTAAGTTATACGGAAAACTCTGTCCGTGTATACTGTGACACACATTTTTATTTTATCATTCTCAAAACAATATCGATTATTCATTGTATTATACCTGTTATTCCTGTTGAAATTTTTATTTGTCGGGACAAAAATACCATAAGTGCAGAAACCTTATGCAATTTCTTATGTGCAGAGAAAATTATTCTTTTTACATCCTGCATCAGCTTGACTTTTTCAGCACTGTACGATGTATGTTTTTTAAGGGTATTTTTACTCTTAATTGTTTTAACTGTTATAAGTTCACCTGTGATCATTAAATCACATCTTTGCTTTTAACTTTTTCATCTCTTTTTTCAATCGTGAATTATTCATATCTTCCCACAACGGCATTATAAGACCACCTTTCAGTCTCATTGCCGCTTCATGCATAGAAGCATAATAAGCAACTCTGAAATCAGTGAATTCAGATAAATTATGTTTTTGTTTGTATGTTTCATACAAGCCGTAGGCATCACCCCACATATTGCGAAGCTGGAACAGATCATATTCTCTGTCCGCCCAAATGCTGCCACAGGGGTCTATAAACGCTGTGAGCTTCAAGGTTTTAGGGTCAGCCATGATATTCATTATATTAAGGTCTGCGTGTATGAGGACAGGTTTTGTATTTTCTTCAGGCAAGCTGTTGAAAAGTTCAGTTGCTTCTATAAGGAGTTGCAGCTTTTTCTTGCTGAACCTTCCATTGTTTGACAGTTCTTTCAAAGCAGTAAGCCAAGGTTCCTGCTTTTCTTTTTTATAATATTCGTACCAATTATCATAAACAGGGTTCCCAAAAGAACCGAATTTGTCATTAGTTACGCTGTGCCATTCAAGCATACCCGAAACAACATCATCGGCAAATTCTTCTTTCTGACTTTTGCTTTTCAGTAAAAAAATCGGATTCAATACATTTTGACCTTCAATAAATGTCATTGCAAGAATTGCAGTGTTTTCATCTTCATAGGTGAAAAGAACTTGAGGCATTTTGACGCTTGTATTTTTTGAAAGAGCTTCAAGCTGCTCCGCTTCTTCATATTGTGAACCCTGTAGCCTGTATGCTTTTACGGCAATAATTTCATTATCTGAAAGCGTAACTTTATAAACTCTGCCGAAGCTACCGCCACCAATGAATTTAATCATATCCACTTTTTTATTAACCTTTTCTGAAATGATACCCGGCAGAACAGGTAATAAATGTTTATCACTATTATCAAGAACTTTCATTTTATATCCTCCATTATCCTTGTTTTAACAAGACTGTATGCTGCTTTACTTTCGGGCAGAAAAGAGAACAACTGAAAACAGTGGCACATTCCTTCAAATTTATGAAGTTCTACATCAACATTTGCATTTTTCATTTTTGCGTACACTCTGTCATTATCGCTCTCGTCAAGCTCTGCAGTTCCGCATATCAATGTGACCTTCGGAAATTTTTCAAAGCTGCCGAATAAGGGCGAAATATACGGATCAGTTCTGTCAACATTAAGAACATATTTCGATATTCTTCTGAGAAAATGAAGATTATCTTCAATCTTTTTGCGTTTTGCGATTCCATAAAAAGGGTCTGAATATGCATTTGTAATTCTGCTATCTCCGCTTGATGTTGCATCTGCCCACAAGGAGAAACAAACAATGTGGCCGGGTAAAGGATAGTTATTATCTCTTAGCCACAAAGAAGATGTCGTAGCTAATGTGGCACCCGCACTGTCACCAATCACTACAATATCAGAATTATTTATTCCCTCATCCAACATATGTAAATATATCTTAACAACATCATACATCTGTGACGGAAGCTGATGTTCAGGAAATCTTCCGTAGTCCACATTTATTACAGTTGCACCACAAAACATATCGCTGTATTTTTCAGCGATTTTGCGGTAAAAATCATTCAGTTCAATTTTAAATCCGCCACCGTGAAGCATCAAAATAATTTTTTCTGTTTTGCAATTACTGTTTATAATTTTTTCGTACTTAACACCCTCAATACTATGCTTTGTGTATATATAGTTCCTTGATGGTTTATATCTTGATTTTCTATCTTTTGTAAGTTTTGCTGCATTGTCGGATAATTTCGAACTGTCAGATAGCGGTGAATGAAAAATCATACGTAAAGTTGCCATGAAAATTTTTGAAGTCAGAGATTGCATATTATCACCCACCTTTCTGAGTTAAATTGTATCATAAGACTTTTTCAAATTCAATAATGTCGAGATTTTCATATCTGTTAATCGAAACAATCAAGGAAATGTGAAAAAAATAAAGGATACCGGATGGTATCCTGTTTTAGTTTATATAAAGTTTTACGACACTCACGGTCAGAAATATTGTTGTAATGTGTCCGTGGAAACACGGTTTAAAAGGCTGAATTCTATCTGAAATGTAAAAATTAAAAGGACATCCCTGTAAATTTCTATCATAACTTCAATTATATATTGCCTTTAATATTTTACTTTCAAAATTAAACCACGGCTTATTTATCCCAAAAGAATAAACATTTATTACGTTATTAAAATCAAAAGCTAAATTATTCTTATCAGACCCAATTATTTTATAGTTTCGTTTCTTAAAATAAAACATATTGCTCTCTGTAATAAACGAACCGTTTGTGTTTTCAGTTTTTGCCCATTCAACACCATTCAAATCTGTAACATTAGGACAAATATCAAATATCTTATTATACAATTGAAAGCGTGCCCAAATATCTTTTACTCTTGGTTCAACAGCTGATACATAAGATATATCATCACAAACTTTCCTTAAAACAATATACTTGCCATCACAATCTCTGAAAAAAGCTTCTGAAAAACGACTTTTATCAATATAATATTTGTCAAATGTCTTTAATTGTATCGCAATAATATCACCATTTTCAAAAATAGGGTTCATATGAAAATCTAATCTTATTTTTTTATTAACAGGTTGTTGACTTAATAATTTTGTCTTAAATTCATTCAAAACCTTTTTTCGTTTTTCTAATACTTTTAGTCCTGATTCTTCCCATATATCCAAACCAAATCCTGAATCAATCATAGTTATAACCTTATTAAGGATTTCTTCTGTTAACAAACCATAAGACCACATAAAATCGGCTAAAGAATAGTAATAATTACACCACTCTTCTTCATCAGACTCATCAAATCCCTCAAGTCTAATGTATTTATCAATTTTTACGAGTGCTGTTTCAACATCATTGTAAAAGAATGCAGCCTTATATTCAGACTTTAAGTCTTGTGCTGTGTCATTTCCGTTAATACTTGTATTCCAAGTTCCCATTAAAATTATACCTTTCTTATACAGAAATCTTATGTAAAAACTAACATCTATAATTTAATTATACACATTTGGATAGCAAAAATCAATAATTCTATCATAGGTTCGAGTACTGTTTGAGGCGCCAAGATTAGGGGACGAAATGACACCCCCTTTCAGGACCAGTTGGACTCGAACCTGTGACACCCACGGTCAGAAATATAAGAACCTGCCTACGGCAGAACCTTGTTACTCGCTCTGCTCGTAATGTGTCGTCTCACTTCGCTTGGTGACTCCCCACACTGTGGGGAGATGTTAACCGAAGGTTGACAGAGGGGACGGCCGCCGTCAGCGGCGCTCGCAACTCTCCCTATTTCTTCCTGTTCGTCGCACCCCTTCATCTGCCACCGGCAGCGGGGCACGACGAACCAGTTAACAGCCGCAACTCGTCTGTGGAAACACGGAGACACAGCTTTGATTTATTTCCGAAACATAAAAAATTAAAAGGACATCCGAAGATGTCCTTTTAATTTTGTCGCCTCAAACAAGACTCGAACCTGTGACACATTCGGTCAAAAACATAGTCGTCTCACTCGCTTGAGGCGCTTCGTGATACTCCTTGTTTTTTCCTGTTCCCACTTCGCCTTCCTCTGCCACCGGCAGCGGCTCGTGCGAACCAGTTAACAGCCGCGTGCTCTACCGACTG
>JAFUQS010000031.1 GCA_017472225.1 Clostridia bacterium
GAACAACAGGGCTCGAACCTGTGACCCTCTGCTTGTAAGGCAGATGCTCTCCCAGCTGAGCTATGCTCCCATCTTTGCCACCACTCTCGCAGCGACTTGTATACTATACATCAAAAAAGCTTTTTTGTCAACACCTTTTTTAAAGTTTTTTAAATTTTTTATCAGAACCACCAGATTAAGTTGCCTGATTCTTCTTCTGTTTCTTCATCGGGCAAAAAAGATTCCTGAAGATAAGCCACAACCTGCCTGAGCCTTGATATCCACCGTTTGATAAGTCCCAGCATTACCTGCATACCATCCATCTTTTTCGCCTCCTTTTTATTATACTCCGTTATTATATAATATATTACATCATGTTGGTTAACTTGTCAATAATATTTAAACATTATATGAATTAAGCAGTACCGCAACACAGCAGAAAAGGAGCCGTAAAATCTTACAGCTCCCTTCATTTATTTTAATATACTTCTGCAAGGTCATAGATAAGTCTTTCAGTCTTATCCCAACCGATACAGGGGTCAGTGATACTCTTACCGTAACAGCCTTCGCCGATTTTCTGAGCTCCGTCTTCAATGTAGCTTTCAATCATGAGACCCTTTACCATCTTGTCAATATCTGCGTTATGACGGCAGGAATGAAGAATTTCTTTTGCAATTCTCGGCTGTTCAAGATACTTCTTGCCTGAGTTTGCATGGTTGGTATCAACAATCACGGCGGGGTTAACAAGGTCTCTTTCAGCGTAAAGCTGACAAAGATTTGCAAGGTCCTCATAGTGATAGTTTGAGAAGGATTGTCCCCTGTCGTTAACATATCCACGAAGAATTGCATGAGCAAGGTCGTTACCGTGTGTTCTGACTTCCCAGCCTCTGTAAATGAAGTCATGCTTATGCTGAGCCGCTGTGATTGAATTCATCATAACAGAAAGGTCTCCACCTGTGGGATTCTTCATGCCAACAGGAATGTCGATACCGCTTGAAGTGAGTCTGTGCTGCTGATTTTCAACACTTCTTGCACCGATTGCTACATAAGAAAGAATATCGGAAAGATAGCGGTAATTTTCAGGATAAAGCATTTCATCGGCACAGCAAAGGCCTGTTTCGTTAACAGCTCTCATGTGAAGCTTTCTGATGGCAACAATACCCTTGATAAGGTCTGCTGCTGCATTGGGGTCAGGCTGATGAAGCATACCCTTATAACCGTCACCGGTTGTTCTGGGCTTGTTTGTATAAATTCTGGGGATAATGAGAATCTTATCCTTGACCTTTTCCTGAACGGGAACAAGTCTTGAGATATAGTCCATAACGGAATCCTCGTTATCTGCAGAACAAGGACCGATGACAAGAATAAGCTTTCTTTCCTTGCCCTCAAAAATAGCTCTGATTTCTTCGTCACGCTGAGCCTTGATTGCAATAGCCTCTTTTGTCATGGGATACTGTTCTTTAATATCCTTCGGAATGGGTAATTTACACACAAAATCCATATTTTTCATTTTAAAATCCTCCTGATTTACTTATCAAATTTCTTTCTGCGTTGGGTTGACATTATCATCATATCCTTGAGACCCTGACGGTCATCGTTCTGCAAGCATTCATGCATTTTTTGGAACTGACCCATGAAAAGCTCCATCTGTCTGAGCAGTGGCTCCTTGTTCATCAGAAACAGCTCACTCCACATATTCTCGTTGATGTTTGCAATTCTTGTAAGATCTCTGAAGGAGTCACCCGTATATTTCTCAAGCCTTTCATTTTCATAGCAGGTCATCAATGACACCGCAATGCAGTGAGTAAGCTGTGAAACGAAGCCTATCATTTCATCGTGACCCTCGGGTGAAAGCTCAGATATTTTTCCGAAGCCGAGAATTTCACCGATTCTCTTGCAAGCCTCAATCCCCGACTCTGTATTCCTGCTTGTTGGAACAACTATGTAGTTGGCACCGTAAAAAATTCTTTCATCGCTGTTTTCAACACCGTATACTTCCTTACCTGCCATCGGGTGAGCTGAAATGAATTCAACCAAAGGCGGAAGCATATCTTGTATTTTTTCAACCACACAGCCTTTAACACCTGTTACGTCGGTAATGAGCGTGCCCGGCTTCAACAGCTTGCCGTATTCTTCAATCCAATCAATAAAGGTTGTGGGATAAAGTGCAAAAATGATAATATCCGCACTTTTTATCATTTCCTCATCAACCGTGTGACTCGCCTTTTTCACAAGCTCATGCTCAATGGCGTACTGTGCTGTTTTTTCGCTGTGAGTAATTGCCTCAACATAATAACCTTTTTCCGTAAGTCCCCTGGCGTAGCTGCCGCCGAGAAGACCTAAGCCTACTATGAGAAATTTTGTGTTTTTGTTAATTGTTGTCATATGTATTTGCCTCCATTCCGAGGGATTTTACCTTCACAAAAAAGTCGGGATAGCTTTTCTTAACAGCCTCTGCGCCTGAAATTTCTCCGCCTGTAATGCTGCAAAGCACCGAAAGGGACATCACAACACGGTGGTCATTATGAGAATAAAGCACTTCTTCAGGCTTTCTTATCTCGCTTTTGTGTATTATTATTTCGTCCTCATGAACTTCTATATCTGCGCCGAACTTGGACAATTCCTCTTTCATCACAAGTCCACGGTCACTTTCTTTGATTTTAAGTCTTTTTGTCCCCGTAAGAACAGCACCGTTCAGAGCTGCAGCAAGGGTCATCAATATCGGTGCAAGGTCGGGACAGTTGCGGATATCAAGAGTGGGGAAACCTTTTTTCAAAAGCTCATAATACTCTTTATATATCTTGTCGCCTTGAAGTGAATCGGGCTTCAGACCCTTTACTGTTACTTCTCCGCCTAAAAGGTTAAAGCCGTCAAGGAAAGCGGCGTTTGAATAGTCACCCTCAACTGCAAAAGACTGCGGCAAATATTTCTGCCCGCCTTTTATATAAAGTGTTTTTTCGTTTTTCCAGATAATTTTCACACCGAAAAGCATCATTGCATCAATTGTCATATCAATATAGCTTCTGCTTTCGATATTCCCTGTAAGCTCTATTTCACTGTCACCTTCGCACAAAGGCAGTGCAAAAAGCAGACCGCTGATAAACTGACTGCTGATGTTTGCAGGAACTGAAAAGCTACCCGGGGTGAGCCTTCCGACTATGCTGATACCGTCGCTGTTTTTTTCATAGCTGAGACCTTTTTCCTGTGCGATTTTTTCATAGATTTCCATCGGTCTTTCCATCAGTCTGCCATATCCCGTAAAAAGCGACCTTTCACAGGATAACATTGCAATGGGAATGAAAAACCTCAGGGTACTGCCGCTTTCTCGGCATTTATATGTTCCGCCCTTTGAAGAAAGAGGCGAAGCACCTTCAATAATAACGAAATCCTCACCCTTTTCAATTTTTGCGCCCATTGAAGAAAGGCAATCAAGGGTTGCAAGTATATCCTCGCTGTAAGCTACGTTATTTATTTCGCTTTTGCCTTCTGCAAGTCCTGCACAGATGAGAAGTCTGTGTGCCATGCTTTTTGAAGCCGGTGCATTCACAGTACCTTTCACTTGTGAAGGCTTTATTTTAACTGTCATTTAATCACTTCTTTAAATAGTCTGATAAAAAATCAATACTTCTGAGATATCCGTCTGTGCCGAGACCTGTAATAGTTTTAACAGCGGCAAGTCGAATGTAGCTTATCTGTCTGAAGTCTTCTCTTTCTTCCACTTTTGAAATATGTATTTCTACAGTAGGAATCATTACGGACTTTACCGCATCAAGAATTGCAACTGAGGTGTGGGTATAAGCCCCCGGATTGATAACAATTCCGTCAAATTTTCCGTAAGCCTCCTGAATTTTATCAACAAGGCAGCCCTCGTGATTAGACTGATAACATTCACAGTCAATCCCCTTTTCCTTGCAGTAGCTTTCAATTTTTTCAACAAGGTCGGCATATGTCTCTCTGCCGTAATGTGCAGGCTCTCTGATTCCGAGCATATTAAGATTAGGTCCGTTGATTACCAGAATTTTCATTTAACTGTCTCCATAATTTTTTTCACCGAATTTTCAACTATTCCGTCAACAAAAATTTCCTCATCGGCAGAATTTACATAGATGTCATATCTTTCTTCAAAACGCTTTCTAAGTGCTTCAAAATCACTTGAAAGCGGTCTGTCATCGGTGGGGATTATATCTTCAAGAGGTCTGTTGAGGAAGAAAATCACACCGTTTTGCTTGAGTGCATCAACATTTTCATCTCTCAGAACAGCTCCTCCGCCCGTTGCAATAACCATACCGTTCATTTTTGCGGCTGTTTTTACCTGTTCTGTTTCAATATCTCTGAAATAGCCTTCGCCCTTTTCGGCAAAGATATCACTTATGACACCGTACTTTGTGACAATCATATCATCAGTATCAATAAATTCTTTACCCAGAGCCGCAGCAAGTGCCTTGCCGATTGTTGTTTTGCCGCTGCCCGGCATACCGATAAGCACAATGTTTTGCTTTTCTTTAACGATTTCGGCAAAAATTTCACCTGCAACCTTTTTTGTATCGAACTTTTCCCCTGTAAAAATTTCACAGGCCAAAACTGCCTGGCAAACAAGCATATAAAGGCCGCAAGCACTTTTTACCGAGCATTTCTCAGCCTTCTGAGCAAGTCTTGTTTTAAGGGGATTATAAACAACATCTGTAAGTCCCTGAAGATTTTTAAACCGTGAAACCTCAAGGGAATATCCGTCACAGTTTGGATACATTCCGAGGGGTGTTGTGTTGATTATATAGTCAGCGTCGGAATGAAGAGTATACACGTTTTCATAATTCACGCCTTCATAACCGGGATCCTGAGGTCTGCCCACATGAAGAACTGTTTTTGCTCCGAGAGCGTGAGCCACTGCATTTGCAGTTTTTGATGTACCGCCCGTTCCTGCAATGATAACCTTTTTGTTTTCATAGTTAAAGCCGCATTTTTCTATAAGCATTTTAAGTCCGCCGAAATCGGTATTATAGCCGTAAAGCTTACCGTCACGGTTGACAATTGTATTGACAGCACCGATGCTTTCCGCAACAGGGTCAATGTAATCAAGATAAGGAATAACATCAGCTTTATAAGGAATTGTGACATTTATTCCGCAAAAATCCTTTTCCTTCATAAAAGCATCAAGGTCTTCCCTTGCAATTTCCTTAATTTCATAAGTATATCCGGCTATTTTTTCATGGATAGGCTTTGAAAAGCTGTGTCCCAATTTTTCGCCGATAAGACCGTATTTCATTTTATCTCTCACCTTCCAAGGTAGTCAGTACCGAATTTTTCTGTGAGCAAATCACAAAGCACAAGAGCCGTTACGGAATCCACAACAACTCTCGCTCTGTGGATGATGGCGGGGTCGTGTCTGCCCTTGATTTCCAGAACTGCGTCTTCCTTTTTTTCCATATCTACGGTAGACTGACTCTTATAAATTGACGGAGTTGGCTTTACGGCTAAATTGAAGGTAATCGGCATACCGTTTGTGATGCCGCCGTTGATGCCGCCGTTGTTGTTTGTTGATGTAACAACCTTGCCATTTTCCATTCTGAAGGGGTCATTTGCCTTGCTGCCGGGTATTTTTGTTATTTCAAAGCCCTTGCCGAATTCAATCCCCTTGACTGCCGGAATTGAAAAAAGTGCATGAGCAAGCATACCCTCAACAGTATCAAACCAAGGCTCACCTACGCCCTCCGGCATACCTATAACTGCCGTGGAAAGAACTCCGCCCGTGCTGTCACCCTCTGCGCCGATTTTTTCGATATATGAAAGCATTTCGTTGCGTTTTTCTTCTGAAAGAACAGGCATTTCGAGTGAATCAAGAAGTTCTATATCTTCTTTAATGTTTTCAAAATTTCTGTCCTTGATTTCACCGCAGGACAAAATGTGAGTGCCGATATATATACCCTTTTTTCTGAGCGCACTTATGGCAATTGCGCCTGCCGCAACCAGAGGTGCGGTAATTCTGCCCGAAAAGTGACCTCCGCCTCTGTAATCCTGATATCCGCCGTATTTACATTCGGCTGTGTAATCAGCGTGACCGGGGCGGGCAAGATATCTTGTTTTGCTGTAGTCCTTGCTTTTGGTGTCACCGTTTTCAATCATAAGACAAAGTGGTGTTCCCGTTGTTTTATTTTCAAAAACGCCGCTCAAAATCTTCACTTCATCCTTTTCACGTCTTGGGGTTGAAATTGCGTTGATACCCTTTCGCTTTTCCATTTGTGAGGAAATGAATTCTTCGTCAATCTCAATACCCGGTGCAAGTCCGTCAATAACGGCTCCGATGGCTTTTCCGTGGCTTTCACCGAAAAGGGTAACTGAAATACTGTTACCGATGGTGTTTTTCATTTTTTTCACACCTTTTTTATATAAGATTCATTATTTCGTCTACTGTAAGCTCTTCAAAATGGAAAGAGCCGATTTCATTGCACTTGACAACGGAAATTTTTTCTCCGCCGGATTTTTTATCGTGAGAAATAACCTCTCTCACCTTTTCTCTGTCAAGCTTATACTCTGTCGGAAGACCGATATTTTTAAGAACAGCTACAACCTCTTGTCTGATATCCTCACTGCACATCGGAGGAATACCGAGAGCAACACATTCACCGTGATAAAGCTCAGTAAGGTCTGATGCGCCCTCAATACCGTGACCGATTGTGTGTCCGAAGTTGAGACTTTTACGAAGTCCCGCTTCCTTCTCATCCTCTTCCACAACGTGTTTTTTTATTCTGAGAGAAAGCTCAATGATTTTTTCAATGTGGTCCATATAGTCCTCTTTTTTGAAAATATCAAAAAGCTCTTTATTAAAATTCATACCCATTTTAAGGCTTTCCGCAAGTCCGTTTCTGATAAGCCTGTCAGACAATGTTGAAAGCACATCAGGGTCAATCACAACCATTTTCGGCTGATAAAATGCTCCGATTATGTTTTTGACACCGTTCAGGTCTATTGCAGTTTTTCCGCCGATTGATGAGTCAACCTGAGACAGCACCGTTGTGGGAATATTATAAAATGAAATGCCTCTCATATATGTAGCTGCCGCAAAGCCGGACATATCACCGCAGACACCGCCGCCAACGGCAATTACTGCATCCTTTCTTGTGAAGGAATATTCCAAAAGCTTTTCACAGATAGCTCTGTATGTGTCAAAATTCTTGCTCTGCTCACCCTGAGGAAAGGTATAAATAAAGCTGTTTTTGAACTGAGCGGCAACAGTTTTTGCATATTCCTCAGGCACACCCGAATCAGTGACAACAAGCACCTTGCCCTTGAGCTGAAACAGCTCTCCGACCTTTTGGAGCGCACCTCTTTCAAGCACAATATCGTAACTGTCAGCACCTAAATTTATGGGAATTATCATTCATAACACCTCAAATCTTGCAGTTATCCTTGAATGTGCCTATCATTTTAAGCTTATCGCAACATTCCGATAACTCATCAAGCATATACATACCTCTTTTGCTCTGAAGGTCACCTGTGATTTCAACATAGAAATAATAAGTCCACATAAGATCCTTCATGGCACGGCTTTTGATTGACCTCATTGAATAGCCGTGATGACCGATAACATTGATTGCATGAGCAAGAGCACCTGCCTTATCGGGTACGGTGAAAACAATGATTGAATGGTCTCTTTTTTCCTTGCAGAGTGTTCGTGTTACAACAACAAAACGGGTTGTGTTATTAGAGGCTTCATTGATATTCTCCCTGATAACCGAAAGACCGTAAAGCTCTGCAGTTTCACGACTTGCAATTGCAGCAAGTGACGGATTTCCCGAATCGGCAACATATTTTGCTGCCCTTGCGGTGTTTTCGCAGGATTTACTTTTATAGCCCTGATTTCTGATATATGAAGCACATTGATCAAGAGCCTGCTGATGAGAGATGACCTCTTTGATGTCATCCTCCTTTGTGCCTGGAAGACCGATAAGATTATGTCTGACATCAAGGGAATAAACACCGTTGACATAAAGTGAGCCTGAGAAAAGAAGGTCTATAGTCTGACCCACTTCACCTGCTCTGCTGTTTTCAATGGGAATAACTGCACAGTCACACTCCCCTTTTTCAACAGCCTCATATGCGGCTTTGAAATCGGGATAAGAAATTCTGTTGCCATCGGGGAAAATCCTGCCGGCGGCAATATGAGCAAAAGCACCCTCAACTCCGCTGTAGGCTATGTTTACACCTTCCATTATACGGTGCTGAAAGCGTTTTGAAATATCCATTGTGCTTCTGATAAAAGGAACATAGAATTCCTTGATTTCATCATCCTCAATGTTCTTAAGGTTGTTTTTGATTACAAGGTCCTCCCTTGAAGAATCAAAAACGGGAAGTCCTCTTTCTTTTTTATATTCGGCAACCATTTTCACCGCTTCCATCCTTTTTTCAAAAAGGGCGGCAATTTGTTTGTCTGTTTCGTTAATAATTTCTCTTGCTTTAATAAGCTTATCCATTTATATTCTACCTCAAATCAAGTTGTATTCTTCACTGAGAGCCTTAAAAGACGGAAGACTTTTTTCAATCATGGCAGTTGACACACAATATGAAAGCCTTACATATCCGGGGAAGCCGAAGGAATCGCTGGGTACCAGAAGAAGCTCATATTTCTTTGCTTTTTCGCAGAATGCGACAGCGTCCTCCTCAGGACTTTTCATAAACAGATAAAATGCTCCGTCAGGCTTTGCAACCTTGAAGCCATATTCATTGAAAGCATTCACAAGAAGGTCTCTGTTATGCTTATAAACAGAAATATCTCCCGTTTGACCGACACATTTTCTTATAACAAACTGCATCATCGAAGGGGCGCAGACATAACCGAGGCTGCGACCTGCACCGCAGACAGCTTTATAAATGAGCTCAAAATCTGCCACCTCGTCGGGAACAAGAATATAACCGATTCTGTCGCCGGGAAGTGAAAGAGATTTACTGTAGGAATAGCAGACAATTGTGTTATCGTAATACTTTGTGAGGAAGGGAACCTTCACACCGTCATAAACAAGCTCACGGTACGGCTCATCGGAAATGATGAAAATAGGTTTTCCGTATTCCGCCTGCTTTCTTTTTAAAATTTCACACATACCCTTGACGGTATCCTCAGAAAGAACAACGCCTGAGGGGTTGTTGGGAGAATTAACAACAACTGCCTTTGTATTTTTTGTGATAGCCTTTTCAAACCTGTCAAGGTCTATCTGCAATGTATCTGCATCGCATTTCACTTCAACGGGAGTTGCACCCTGAGAAGAAATGAACACCTTATACTCAGGAAAATACGGAGCAAAGATAATAATTTCGTCGTCCTTTTCGGCAAGTGCCCTGAAGGTAATGCAAAGAGATGCGGCAGCACCGCAGGTCATATAAAAATTATGCATACCGAAGGAGGTTCCGAAACGCTTATTGAGGTCATCGGCAATCGCCTGTCTTGTTCCGTTGTCGCCAACGGCAGAGGTATAGCCGTGAAGGTCACAGCTATTCATATTAAGTGTAAGCTCACGGATAGCTTCATTGACGCTTTCAGGTGCAGGAACGCTGGGATTTCCGAGGGAATAATCGTAAACATTATCAGCCCCGATTTCAGCCTTCCTTTTTTTGCCGTATTCAAATATCTCTCTTATAACAGAGCTTTTTGCTCCAAGCTCATACATCTTTTCCGATATCATAATTTCACCTTCTTGAATTTTACTGCACAAAAAACAGCATATTAGAAGAATTATACACCTTTATAAATGCGGGGTCAATGAAAAATCAGCATTTTTTTGCATAATAAGTGAATAATTGCCCCTTTCGGGAGCATATTTTATCTTTATTGCGATTCGCTTTAGTGCTTTAAAGCTTTAAATATGTGAATTGAAAAAGATTATAGCACAAGAATGTCTTACTGTCAAGGAAAATTTGCACAATTTATATTTACTGTTTCATCATATTATGATGCTTGCCTTCTCATCGACAGCGATATCTTTGCATAATATGGCAGGATTTTTTCTGTCTTCTTAAAATGTATTTAACTTCCCGTCAGCACCACGGCACATAAAAGCGAAGTTAAATACACTTTAAGTTGGCGGGAGTCGAACACGATATGTCTCAAATGTCCGATTTTCACACGCCTTTGAAATTTTTTCTCCTTGCAATACGCAAGTATTCCTTCGTCGAAGAAAATCTCAAATGCATATAAACTCGAACATTTGAGATTTTTCAAAGTTTAATGAGTGGATATTTTTTCTGTAACAAGGCATAAAATCGACGGAAGACTTGCGTCTTTCAAGAATTTTAACGAAGTTACAGGAAAAATACACCTCATTAAACCATGTCGTGTTCGGCTCCCGTCAACTTAAACCTCCTTTCCCGTTTGCGTCGGATAATGCTATACAAAATCGGAAGTGCCATAAGAGCAACACCGATTATTGTAAACGGTAATGTGCCTGTTCCTCCCGTTTCAGGAAGAAGAAAGACTTCCATTATGTTCGAAATGACATTGCCGTCACCTGTCCACACCTTTTTTGTGCCGTCGGGCAAAGTCTCTGTTACGGTAAGAACGTCATAGGCTACATCAACACTGTATGTGCTGCCCGAAAGCATATAGCCGTCGGGGATTACAGTTTCGGTAAGAGTGTATACATGACCTGACGGTATATTGCTGAAGCTTACGGTGCCGTTTTCGTCAGAAGAAGCAACATAAGGCCCTATACTATGAACAGCATGCTCTGCGGTGTAATTATCCTCGTGTGCTTCATTGTCAGTCAGTGCAGTTGAGTCACCGTGACACTCGGTACAGTTTTCATCATCGTGACTCAGAGTAAATTCAGCTCCCGGCAGAACCACACCCAGGTCGTTCTGCTTGATAAAGTCAAAACCTGCAAGATATCCCTGAACGGAAGGCTTGGAGAAACTTACATTACGCAGATCAGATATATTCTGAACACCATTAACTTCTGTTACATTACGGTATTCAAGGTAAGCCTCTCCATTGGTTTCGTAGATTTTATCTTCTGAAAAAGGCTCTGCAGTATCCTTTTCATTAACCAACCTCACCCGATATTTAAGGGTGTAAAGGTAATAAGTAATACTATCATCATTTTCATCTGTAAAAGTGGTATATCCTGATTTTTTAAGATCCCAATGAATGGTATTACCTTCATGATATGCTGTATTTTCAGCTTTTTCTTCATGAGCACCCGTAATGCTTTCCGGGTCGTCCGGTGCAGCCACCACATTTCCGTCCTTGTCATAAAAGTGAATAAAACCAACCACACTAGGTTCCTCATCATAAACGGGCATAGGGTCTGTTGCTGTCCAGATAGTTTTTGTTTCGGTCTTATTCAACTCAACAATTTCATCAAAGATATTTGCAAATGCATTTGTAATATCCGTCTGATTTACACTGTCATAATAATATCCGGAACCTACTGAATTACCAAGCCAGTTTTTGTAGGCATTAAGGTCATTTGCACCGCCTATTTCATAGGTGCTGCTTGTACGCTCAATAATGGATAAACCGTTTCTTTCATGCCCTGCTATTGTCTGACCTGCCACATCAACACCGATAGAGAAAACTTTGGCACCGCTTGATTTTATTTTGGTTGCCATTTCTCTCGCTCTTATCGCAGCTTTATCACTGTAGCTTGTACCTGAACAGTAGTAGCCTGTCAGATAGTCATAAAACACACCATCTTCACCGGGGCTGCCGGCGGAAGAACCAAGTGTGGTATAATAACCCTCATAATTGGTTGAGCCGTCTGAATTATCCTTCAGATAAGTTGTGGGAAAACCGTCGGTAAGGAGAATTATGTATTGATGACTGTTACCGGATTCGGCAAGCATATCATAAGCTCTTTTCAGGCCACCCTCAATATTGGTGAATCTTTCATCAGATTCGTAGTACCCGCTTTCAGAAACAATTGTGTCGGTTTCACTTGCCATTTCATTTTTTATGGCAGTTGACTGAGCCGTGGTGGAACAGGGCTGCAATTCAACTATCTCGTGGGCATCCGTGTTAAAGGCTACCACACCAAGCTGACTTAAGCCGTCGGTAGCTTCCGTGAACTGGTCAATAAACTGATTTGCCGCTTCAACAGCCGCATCGTATCTTGAAACAGTGTCATCTGTGAAAGTTGAGTTCATGGTGTTTGATACGTCCATAACAACAACAACCGCCATATCCGGCTCGGAAAGAAAAATCTGAATATCGCTCTGAGTCTGAACAGTAAGCGTAATATCAAAAATGTTTTCCTCGCTTGTACCATTTATTGTTTTGGTAGTGATTATCTTTCCGTCAGCCGAAGTAACCTTACCGCCACCGTCAACTACCTGACTGTCTGACGGTTCATCGGTTTCGGTATACCAATCAAGATCTTCTTCGGTTTCGACTGTAGGGGCGACATACTCATAAAAAGTCAATGTTCCATAACCGCTTGAACTATAGCCTTTAGACAGAGTAGTGGGGTCAACACTGACTAAAACCCTATCACCAACAGTAACAGCTTCGGCTATTGCTGTATTTTTTTGCTGTAAAGTTGTGGCACCTGTGTCTGCCGTCCACACAAACACCACAAAACCCTTGCTCGTTGTAGCTTCAAGGGATTCTATTTCGGTGTCATCAAACGGTGTGGAGCTCCCTACATATTATTCCGATACATAGTAGTAATCATCAGCTGCATTATATTCAACAACAATTCCGTGCCAGAAAGAATTCGGATATGACCCTGTAGATATAACCTCGTTTGCATTGCCACCATAGATAACAACAGGTAATATGCTGCTCCACCCACGGTTTACATAGTTAAATGTAAGTGGAGAGGATGTTCCTGTGGTCAATTGCTGCGTTGAAAAATTACTGTAATAATCCTTTATCTCAAACATTTTGTCAGAGTTGAAAATGAGCTCTTGCAAGCTTCCGAGCCCCTGATAATGAGCATAGGATTTTGTCATATTCTCCTGAACTTCAAGATAGTATTCTGTTTCTCCCTCTTCATCACCATTCTCATAATAAAGGTCAAGGACTTCAAAAAACTCATCAAGCGTAGGCAATGTTTCTATAAGATACAATGTCTCTGTAACTTCATAGTATTCATACTCTGAAAGTTTTTCGAGACTGATAAGATATTCACTGTCAAGAGATGAAATATATTGAGATTTTTCATATTCCCAAAGTTCCTCAGATGTCATTTCATCAGAATTTATAATTACTTCAGATTCCTCAGATTTTTCAGAAGCACTCTGTGTTACATCCTGTTTTGCTGTTGTCTGTTCATCCGTCCCGTCTTGACCGGTCTCCTCCTGCTCTCTCACAAGCTTTTCCGTAAGACCGTAGCCGGTTATCATGCTGTAATCACTGATGCAAAGCTCTTCAACGGCATTGTTACTGTCTCCTGCAATTACTTTTATCTGCTGCTGCGAAACCTCACTTACAACACCTGTAAAATCCACTTCTCCGTCACAATCGGTATCAAGGAAAACAACATCGCCCTTTTTTGCAGTGTAACTGTCTGCGTTTGCATAAAACCCGGCTTCTTCCCACTTGCGGCTCATATTTGCTGCACTTGTGCCGATAAGAGTGTCGGCATTCTGTGCCTGAGCATAGTCAAGACAGAAAGAAACAAACATCGCATTCCAGTTTCCGTAAACACTTCCGTACCATTCTCCGTAACGGGTATAACCGTTTTTATTTCCCGAAGTGTCAAGCTCAAAATTCCGTTCACTTTCGGTATATCCCACCTGGGTCATAGCTATGTTAATGATATTCTGCGAAACCGAATCGGTTATAACAACATCCTTAAGAGTGTTTTCCCAATCCTCGGCAGTTTCAACATCTGCATTAACGTCGGGGAAACACCGGGCGGTGTGTAAATGCTCTGTAAGCTCACAAATAAGATTACCGTAACACTCATCGGAGTGAACATGAGTTTCATTATCGGCATCCGTCTGTGTTCGTACACCGTCATATATACAACTGTAACACTCGTCCGAATGTGTATGCTCCTGCATACCGCAGAAAGCATCGCCCGTAATTGTGACTCCCACCAGCTTTAACCACCAGAAAACAAGAATCACAACGATGACGGCAAACACAGCAAAGGCAATTGCAACTTTTTTGTTTCTTATTCTGAACAGCTTGTGCTCATTAAGATATTCATTATTAATTCCTGCCACTATTCACCGCCTCCTTTCAGAAAAGCAATATTTAATATACTAAAAAATGATATATCCTCACTTTACCGTACTCATTTTATCCGGTGGCCATATTCTGAAAAAGATTTTGCCCACAATCTGCTCCTCACTTACAAGGCCTATCACAGATGAACGGCTGTCAATTGAAGTGGAACGGTGGTCACCGAGGATAAAGTAATGATTTTCAGTAACATAGTAAGGGAAAGTAATGTCGCACTCTCCCACAGCTCTGTCAATAACATAGGGTTCGTCAACAAGGCTTGAGTTAACATAGACAAAACCGTTTTCATCAATGGTTATACTGTCGCCGGGAACACCTATTATACGCTTGATAAGCAGCTTGTTCTGATATGAAAAGCAGCAAAGCTGCCCCCTTTTGAGATTTGATGATTTAACGAGAACCACTATTTCTCCGTCATGAAGAGTAGGTTCCATGCTGCTTCCCGAAATCTGCAGAACAGGAAAAGCAAAAGTAGCAATCAGCACGGCTACCGCCGCAACAACTATCAGCGACGACAAGGTGCTTTTCAGCACCCTTTTATATTTGCTGTTGTACTTTTCTCTGGATATTTCCGTTTCAATCTGCTGAGCTGACGGAAATTCATAATTACTCTTTAGTTTGTTCTTTGCCATATAATGGTTGCTCCTGACGAAATGAATTCATCATTTCCGAAAATGGCCGGACAAAAGATTTCATCCGGAAAATTCTCTGAAGTATATTATTTTACCGCATATATGCTGAAAAGATTCCGCCATGCCGATCAATACACTTCTGATAATAACTCAAGATAAATGATATCACAAGCTTAAAACTAAGTCAAACATTTTCCCGATTTTTATCGGCAAGAAAAGACAAAAAAACCAATAATGTATCATTATGAATAAAAGAAGGAGCTGTAAAAAAACAATTGCGATTTATTGTTCCGTACGAAAATCAGTACTTAAAAGTGTAAAACCATTGTATCAGCTGAATTTTTCGGCTTTTACAATGGTTTTTATTATATTAATTTGCTCGTTTAAAAATGATTTCAGAGCTTTTTATTTTTTTGCTCTGTCCCAACATAGTGTTGATATTATTTACCCTCGGAGTTTTGTTATCGTGTGTAAACATTCAATTTCATCTAACAGGAAGTTTTTACACGCTCAAGCCGCTGGGGCTCTTACTTTGGCACAGACGAGCGC
>JAFUQS010000032.1 GCA_017472225.1 Clostridia bacterium
AAACAACGCTCAATAAATTGAGCCGCTTGGTTTAATTTGTTCCGTAAGGTATGCTATTGTCTGATTTATTTGTCTGCCTTTCCACTGCCTGTAGTCCGACAGTCGCTCCCGCTACAAGCTGCTTTCTGAAAGAGAATTCCTTTTTACATTGCTTTTCTCACTTTTTACTCTCACTTGTTTTATCTTTTCCTGACTACTGTCTACTGTCTACTGCCTACTAAAAAAAGCTATCGCCCCAAGCGATAGCTTTTTTCTTACGGAAGATCGTCTTCGTTTTCAAGGTTGTGCCATACATTCTGAACATCGTCATTTTCTTCAAGCATTTCAAGAAGTCTGCCCATCATTTTGAGGTCATCTTCGTTTGTGAGTGCTGTCTGAGTGTTGGGCACATATTCAACCTCGGCTGATACAAAGGTATAACCCTTTGCGTCAAGGTCATCACGGACACCGCCGAGATCGTTAGGCTCTGTGCGGATAATATAAACATCTTCTTCATCTGTGATGAAGTCAACGGCACCTGCTTCAAGTGCATCCTCCATCAGCTTATCCTCGTCGATATCCTCAGCTTCAATTACGATAACGCCATAGCGTGTGAACATGAAGGAAACACAGCCCTGCTGACCGAGATTACCCTTGTTCTTGTCGAAGTAGTGGCGCATTTCACCTGCAGTACGGTTACGGTTGTCTGTAAGAGTTTCAACAATAACTGCAATACCTGAAGGGCCGTAGCCTTCATACATAATAGCTTCGTAGCTTGCGCCGCCTGCTTCACCTGAAGCCTTTTTGATTATTCTTTCAATGTTATCATTAGGTACATTGTTTGCCTTTGCCTTTGCGATAACATCCTTGAGTTTTGAGTTTGATGCAGGGTCGGGACCGCCGTCACGAACTGCAATTGAAATTTCTCTGCCGATTTTTGTGAAGATTTTAGCTCTTGCACCGTCGGTCTTTTCCTTTTTTCTTTTAATGGTGCTCCATTTTGAATGACCTGACATTTAATTCACCTTTCCTTAATTACATTTATTACACTAACTTTAATACTTTATCACTTTTCTGTTCTTTTGTCAAGACAGAGAGCCGACCAACGTACCCTTTGTGTATTCGCCCTCGAGCCACACTCCGTTTTCACCGTCTGTGGAGTATTCGCCGCCACTGTATACACTGTAGGTTTCACCTTGCTTAATCTTATCACTTGCAAAAACCACAGTACCGAAGCTTTTGGGTGACTTGAAGCCGATAAGGCTGTTGCCGTTCTTGTCTGTGATTGTGTTGAGTGTGTCGGCCTGACATGAATATGTGAAAGCGAGAACATCAACACCGTCACCTGAAACAGACTGTGCCATACCCTGAGCACCGAGTGCCAGAAGTGTGCCGCCGGAAACTGTGTATGTTCCGCCATAGTCAAGTGCGCCGTTTCCGCCGTTTTGAGGACCAAAGACAATTATTGTGCCGCCAGTCTGATTGACATTTCCGTTTGAATCAACGCCGTCACCATCTGCATCAATGTGGATATAACCGCCGCTTACATTTATTTCACAGCTATAATCTGCTGCCATGGGATTCATACTGCTGCCTGAATCACCTGCTGCATTGAAGCCGTCATCGGCTGCAACAACACTTACAGAGCCACTGTCAATGTTGATAACGGTACCTTCAATACCTTCATAAGAGTAATTTACATTTATGTCAGCATTGCTGATAGTTACGGTTTCGTCTGCATGAACACCGTCGTCATCGCTTTTAAGGTTGAATGTGCCTCCGATTATGTCAATATTTATCGCATGAATACAATCATCAACAGAGGAGACAATGATTTCTCCGCCTGAAATTGTCATTTTACCGTCAGCCTTGATACCCTTTGTTGAAGGTGTATCTTCATTTTCGGCTTCAGAGGCACTGCTGTCACCGGGGCGCTGTCCTGCACCGTACATATCGAACATACCGCCGCCTTTACCGCCACGGCCACCGCCGCCACCTCCCATGGGACCCATACCGCCCATGTCACCCATTGAGTCAGAGGTGCTTGCTGTTTCGGTTGCGCCGCCGTTTGAGGTGAGCTTAAATATTCCGCCTGTGACAGTCAGATCTTTAACCGATTGAATGCAGTCAAGCTCTGATGCGATGGTGATTGTGCCGCCTGAAATTTCGATGTTGCCTTTTTCAGCTTCCTCGGTTTCGTTTGTCCTGATGCCGTCACCACCGGCAGTGATGTTTATCGTGCCACCGAGAATTTCAACACTTTCCTTACCACGGATACCGTCATCCACGCTGGTGATGTTGATATTTCCGTCCTGAATGTCAATGTCATTTTTTGAAAATATGCCCTTATTGAAGTTGCCGTTGACATTAAGTGTGCCTGTACCTTCAATCTGCAGGTCGTCCTTTGCGTAAATGGCAGCCGTTGCATAGTCTGCATTTTCGTCAGTGGGGACTTCTCTTGCAGTGTCGCTGAAATTATTGACTGAACCGTCAGCAAGAATAAGAATGGTTTCCTTTGGCGAATTTTCAACGAAAAGGGGAGCGTCTGTTGAACAGCTTACAGATACACCGTTCAGAAGAAGCTTGACCTTCTTTTCTTCATCGGGGCTGTTGATGTAAATTTTGCCGTCGGTGAGCGTACCTTCAAGTGAATAGGTACCGCTTTGGTTTATGGTGAGAATATTATTTTCAAATGTGGCACCTGAACCGCTGATGGTTGTGTGCTCATTATCAAGGATAATATAAGTGTCAATCTTAATTCCGTCTGTGTTGCCTGCTTCTGCTGATAAGGTTGTATTCTTAGTGGTAGTTTCTCCGGCAGTTGTTGAAAGGATGGGAGCTTCCTCGGTTGTTGTGTCCGAATCACCGTTTTTATTGCCGCAGGATGAGAAAATGAATGCGAGAAGGCTCAGAATGATAAATAATGCAATCGGTTTAATTAACAGTTTCATAAAACAAACCCTTTCTGTAAAATAATTCCGATTTATAATACGTCAGGGAGATATTTTTATTACAGGATTTCCTGATTCAGCTCTGCTCTGCTGCAAATAATTTCAAGGTTGCCGTTTCTTGTGCGCAGCTCGTCAATGAATTCCTTTTCTTTTCTGGGGTCCTTGAGTGCGATTTCATATTTAAGCTTGAAAAGTGAGCCCATGTTTGTTGTTTTCACATTGATAAGCTCGCATGAAGAAAGATACTTTTTGAAAACATCGTTGAAAACACCTGTGTAGTCAAGGGATTCGGGAATAACAACAGTGAGGCTCTTTTTGTGTCCCTGAGCCTTTCCGCCGAAGCCGAGAACTGTGTAACCGAAGCCGAGTCCACACATGATAAGAGTGAAGAGAATTGCAAAAGCGATATAGCCCATACCTGTTGAAAGACCTGCTGCAAGAGCGATGAAAATATAGCCGATTTCTTTTGCTGTACCCGGGATACTTCTGAAACGGACAAGGCTGAAGGCACCTGCAACTGCAACACCTGCACCGAGGTTTCCGTTAACCATCATGATAACAACCATAACAACTGCGGGAAGCATTGCAAGGGTGGTAACAAAGCTGTTTGTATATCTTTTGCTCGTCTTCATGTAAGTAAATGCAATTGCGGCACCAATCAGAATTGAAGTGATGATGCAGCCCATGAAGGACCAAAAGGTGATGTTGAGTGAAATTACTGATGAAAAAATTGCTGACATTTTTATATTCCTCCGTTTTTTTATTGAGCTTTTTTATTTTCGATGCTCTGTGAGAGCATGAGCTTGTAAGCGTTGCCGTATTTTGAATAGGATGTGGGATAAATTTTCAGGTCGTCAAGGGCTTCTGTGAGCCACAATGGCATTGCAAGAGCACTTTTGATTTCCAGAATCATACGGCTGTTGTCAAGAAGAGTATAGCCGTAATCACCCTTACTTATATCAAAATCCTTGTTTCTGAAGCGTATATTTGTGTCAAAGGTCATTCTGAGGTCATGGTCGTCTCTTGCATAATAAGCTATTCTGTCATAAAACAAAGATACCATGGGACGAAGACCCTTATAAAACTTAACGAAATAATCAATTTCCTTTGTAACCTGACTTTCCTCTGGCGGGGGCTGGTGCTTGCAAAGGTAAAGAATGGATTGAAGATAGGTCATGTTTACCCTTCTTTTGTAAACGATACCCTTGTATTTCTTTTTCAGCTCAACAAACACATTGCTGTCTGCTGTCGGATGTCCGTAGGAACGGATACGAAGCTTTTCCTTATAGACTGTCGGCTTTTCAATTGAAGCACGGATAAGCCTGTAATCGGGTGTATCAAAATAGATATTGTTGATTGTGCTCTGACCGAATTCATCAGGCACAATGTAGTCCGATAATCTCTGAGTCAAGGCTTCATATTGCTCACGGGTGATGAGATATTTTTTTTCGTGGCGCTTGAAAACCTTTGTAAATTTTGCCATGATTTCACCTGCCGATTTCTGTTTATAGTGTAACTTTAAAGGTTATTGCCGTGGTTCCCTCTACCAAGGCTTTGATTTTTCCGCCGTGGGAATCAACAATGGCTTTGGCAACAGAAAGCCCTATTCCGTAGCCACCGGTTTCTCTTGAACGGGATGAATCAGCTCTGTAAAAACGGTCAAAAAGTCGTGAAACAGATGCCGGGTCAACATATTCACAGGTGTTACGGATCTCCAGCATAATATTTTTGCCGCTTTTATAAAGATACAATGTGATTGAGCCACCTTCATTGGTGTATTTTGTTGCATTGTCGCACAAAATTGAAACAAGCTGACGGATTTCAGGCTCGTTTCCGTAATAACGAAGGTCAGGGGTAACCTTCAGCTCAAAGCTGCGAAGGTGCATTGTTGCCGTGGTTTCAAAACCAAGGGCAGTTTCGGTAACAGCCTCACTTATGTTGAAAGAGGTTTTAACATTATCCTTGTTCATTTCTTCAAGCTTAGAAAGCTTAACAAGATTTTTAACAAGCTCGTTCATTCTCACCGTCTGATTTTTTATGCTTGTGAGCCATTCATTTTCGCCCTCGCATATTTCAAGCACTTCAGCATCGGCAGAAATGATGGCAAGGGGAGTTTTCAGCTCATGCCCCGCATCGGTGATGAACTGCTTTTGCTTTTCGATGCTTTGTGCCACAGGCTCCATTGCCCACTTGGAAAGCCAATAAACGGGAATAAGGATAAAAACAATCGTAATTATACTGACTAACAGCGAAATTGAAGCGAGGGTTGATGCTGCATCAATTTCCTTTTGAAAATCAAGAAAAACGAACAGCGATTTTTCACCCTGTCTCAAATAATAATATCTGTATCTGTCAATAAATCCGAAGCCGGGCTCTGTGCCGTAAATCTGTGCGGCATAATTGAAAGCAAGCTTATCGTCAACGCTGCTGATGTGATCAGTGTTTATCCTGACTGCAATGTTTCTTCTCATTTCAACAACAAAATACCGGGTGGAATATGCCGTTTCGGTGTTATCCTCATATTTTCCGAAGGGATTGAAAAAGCCTTCAAAAAGGTCGGAATTATTTATGTAGCTGTTGGGAAGATTGCCGTTGTTATCTGCAATAAGCTGCAAAATATATTTGCAGTCCGAGTCCCTTTGATAAATATTCACAAGGTTAACTGCAAACATCTGAACAAAAAGTAAGGTTGCCAGAGCAAACATGGCAATTGCCATGAATTTGTGCTGCAATCTTTTCAGCATTTAACTTCCTCCAATGTGTAGCCGACACCTCTTACGGCTTTTATTTCAACATTCGCATTAAGGTTGGAAAGCTTCTTTCTGAGGTAGGAAATATAGACCCAGACAACATTTATTTCTGCCTCTGTTTCATATCCCCATATACGTTCCATGAACTGTTCGGTTGAAATGAGTCTTCCCGGGTTTGTGATGAGCATTTCAAGCATCTGGAATTCCTTGTTGCCGAGGCGGATGGAATTATTTTCACATGAAAGCTCAAAGGTTTCCCTGTTGAGGGTGATGTTACCGAAGGAAAGAACATTGGGTGAAAATTCAGCCTTTCGTCTTGTGAGTGCTCTTACTCTTGCAAGAAGCTCGCCCATTGCAAAGGGCTTTGTGAGGTAATCATCTGCGCCTGTGTCAAGCCCGAGAATTTTATCTTCGATCTCACTTTTTGCCGTGAGAATAAGAACCGGTGTGGAGACACCGTTTTCACGAAGCTTTTTAAGAACCTCAAGTCCGTTCATTTTCGGCATCATGATGTCAAGGATAATACCGTCGTAGTTTTCGTCAAGACCGTAATCAAAGGCATCCTGTCCGTCGTAGACTGCATCAACAGAAAAATTGTTATGCTTCAGAATTGCACATAATGCCTTGGATAATTCTTTTTCATCCTCTGCAAGCAAAAGTCTCATTTTTTTCACCCTTTCTGCCGGAGCTTTCTTTTATCCATACATAATAAAGTATAACACTCAACGGCAATAATTGCAATAATAAGCACCATTAAATTCCCTTGTTTTGCAAGGATTTTTTGGTGCATCAAGAATTATTTTCTTTTGTATCTCAATACTAATCTTCCAACCTTAAATTTTTTTAAAATATAAAAATAAAGAGCAAGAAAAGGGGAGACAAAAAGAGAAATACCCTTTGAATATCCGAAAATAAATAGTTAAATATGTAAAAACCATTGTAAAAAGCTAAAATCTGCTTGATACAATGGTTTTATGGTTATTCATTTTTTATCTTTTCCTGTCTCCTGACTACTGACCCCTGTCTCCTGACCCCTGTCTCCTGACTCCTGACTACTGCCTACTGCCTACTGACCCTACCGACTACTCAAAATGCTCGAGCCACTTGGTATTTAGTTTCAGCGTTTTATAAAATTTCTTGTGTAGTTTCTTCTTCGGTGGCTTCGTCGGTGTTTTCAATAACCGAGGTTTCACTCAGAAATGAGCTTGAAATCCAACCGTAGCAATCCGTGTATGGAACATAAACATAAACCCATGTGTCATAAATATTACTTGCACCGATAACCTGAAGCTGACTTCCGCTTTCAATAAAATCAATCGGAGCATAAGAGCTGTCAGGACCTTTTCTCAATGCCAGGGAGGAGTCAGTTGCCACATAGCATATGGTAGGTCTGAAATTGACATCGGGGGAAACTATGCCGTAATTTTCAGGGTACTCCGCTTCTGTGGTGTTAGGCTCAGTGCTTTGGGTGGTGCTGTCGCTTTCTTCAACAGTGCCGCCTGTTTCAAGATATTGCATAATCACCGGCGCAAGACCGAGATATTCCATTGCAGTCACTCCGCCCACAGAAAGAATTATCACAATCAGCAGGGCAATGAGAATTGCGGGAGCTTTGCTTTTTTTGTGTCTGACTGTTTCTTCTGTGTCCTCAGGCTCCTCACGGAAAATCCGTTGCTGATATTCTGCGGGTTCTTCCCGTTCCTTCGGCGCAGAAAAAAGAATGGAAGGAGGGGTTGGTGTTTGAATTTCTTCTGTTTTTTCAGTCTGTTGCTTTTGGGAGCAATCTGCTCCGCAGTTCGGACAAAATTTTTCACTTCCTTGAAGGATAAAGCTGCATTTTCGGCATATCATTGATATGACTCCTTTCTCAGAAATGATATATGGTGAAAATGAGTTTAACATTTATTTTCAGAAAAGTTTGTCATATCAGGTAGAGAGAATAAATATTATTATAAGTCAGCAGTATAAGCTGCAACAGATTTTATATGCCCGATTTAAGTTTATAAAAAACAGCACAAATCCCGGATACCTGACAATATCCGGGATTTGCTTTGTGCATATTTGAAAGGAGAGGGGAGTGCGGTGGGAAGGAGGGTTGACACATGAAAAATCGGAAAAAAACATGAGTCATTTCCCATCGCACAATCACAGTATAAGGACGCAACTTTAAAGAAAACTTAAATAAGTTTTCTTAGCTTACGATTTAATATTTTATTATTTTTTGTGCAAAAAATCGAAACATTTAAGACTATTTTTTCATTTAAGTCGGCCTTAAATGAAATAAATTGCCTGATTTTTAATAAGCGTATGTAAATTACCGTCAATCAAAAAAACAACCGAGTGCCTTAACAGACACCCGGTTGATATTTTTTATGATGGCTTATTTGCTGTACATAGGTCTTGCAACATATGATGTGTGAAGAAGCTCATGTGCCTTGTGGCTGTTGGGCTCGCCGAGGAAGTCAGCATAAACTGCCTTAACATCTTCGTTGAGGTGGCTCTTTCTGAGAGGACGGCTTTCGTCGTTCTTATAAAGAGCAGCAGCTCTGAGACCCTTGAGGTCTGTGAAGTTGCGGACTGATGCAGGCTGAACAGGCTGACCGCCGCCGTTGATACAACCACCGGGGCAACCCATAATTTCGATGAAGGTATAGTCGGCTGTGCCGTCCTTAACCTTATCCATAAGAATCTTAGCATTCTTTGTGCCTGAAGCGATTGCAACCTTAACGTCCATACCGCCGAGGTTGTAGGTTGCTTCCTTAACACCGTCCATACCACGAACTGCTGTGAATTCGGGTGATGCAAGCTCTTCACCTGTGATAACTTCAGCAGCAGTACGAAGGGCAGCTTCCATAACACCGCCTGTTGCACCGAAGATAACTGCAGCGCCTGTACCCTGACCGAGGGGAGCGTCGCATTCTTCTTCGGGGAGAAGGTGGAAGTTGATGCCTGCTGATTCAATCATTCTGCCTAATTCTCTGGTTGTGAGAACATAGTCAACATCGGGATAGCCTGCGCCGTTTTCATCATCTCTGCCACATTCAAACTTCTTTGCTGTACAGGGCATGATTGCAACGGATACGATGTTTGCGGGATCAATGCCGTTCTTTTCTGCAAAGTAGCTCTTTGTGATTGCGCCCTGCATCTGCATGGGTGACTTGCATGATGAAAGGTGGTCAAGCTCTGTGGGGTAGTAGTGTTCACAATACTTGATCCAACCGGGTGAACAGGATGTGATCATGGGAAGAACGCCGCCGTTCTTGATTCTGCCGAGAAGCTCAGTTGCTTCTTCCATGATTGTAAGGTCAGCACCGAAGTTGGTGTCGAATACCTTATCGAAGCCGAGACGACGAAGGGCTGCGAACATTTTGCCTGTTACATCTGTACCAACGGGAAGACCGAAGTGTTCACCAAGTGTTGCACGAACAGCAGGAGCTGCCTGAACAACAACATACTTGCTTTCGTCATTGATAGCATCGAATACCTTTTCTGTGTCATCCTTTTCATAAATAGCACCAACGGGGCAGTTAACAATACACTGACCGCAGGAGATACATGAGGTTGTGTTGAGAGGAAGCTCAAATGCTGAGCCGATGTGAGTGTCGATACCACGGGCATTTGCACCGATAACACCGATACCCTGTTCGTTACAGGCTGCAACACAACGACGGCAAAGGATACACTTGTTGTTATCTCTTACCATGTGAGCTGCTGAGTAGTCAAGCTCATAAACGGGCTTTGCACCGTCAAACTTGTCTTCCTCTGAAACGCCGTATTCCTTGCAGAGCTTCTGAAGCTCGCAGTTACCGCTTCTGATACATGAAAGGCACTTTCTTTCGTGAGTTGAAAGGATAAGCTCAAGAGTTGTTTTTCTTGCCTTACGAACCTTTTCACTGTTTGTGAAAATTTCTGTTCCGTCTCTTTCAATGGGGAACACACAAGCTGCAACAAGGCTTCTTGCACCCTTAACTTCAACAACACAGAAACGGCAAGCACCGATTTCGTTCATTTCCTTAAGGTAGCAGAGGGTGGGAATTTCAATACCTACCATTCTTGCTGCTTCAATGATTTTTGTACCGTAAGGTACGCTGCACGGAATACCGTTGATTTTAATGTTAAGCATGTTTTCCATTTTTACGTACCTCCTTATTTCTTAATAATAGCTTTAAATTTACATGAATCCATACATACGCCGCACTTGATGCACTTTGATGTATCGATGGTGTGAGCTTCCTTAACTGCACCGGAGATAGCACCGACGGGGCACTTTCTTGCACAAAGGGTACAGCCCTTACACTTGTCAGCCTCAATTGAGAAGGAAAGAAGGCTCTTACATACGCCTGCAGGACACTTCTTGTCAACAACGTGAGCGATATATTCTTCACGGAAGAACTTGAGTGTTGCAAGAACGGGGTTGGGAGCTGTCTGTCCGAGACCGCAAAGTGAGTTTTCCTTGATATAGTTACAGAGATCCTCAAGCTTGTCAAGGTCTTCAAGTGTAGCCTTGCCTTCTGTAATCTTGTCAAGCATTTCAAGAAGTCTCTTTGTACCGACACGGCAGGGAGTACACTTACCGCAGGATTCATCAACTGTGAAGTCAAGGAAGAACTTAGCGATGTCAACCATACAGTTGTCTTCGTCCATAACGATAAGACCGCCTGAACCCATCATACAGCCGATAGCTGTGAGGTTATCATAGTCAATGGGAGTGTCGATAAGAGAAGCGGGGATACAGCCGCCGGAGGGACCGCCGGTCTGTGCAGCCTTGAACTTCTTGCCGCCCGGGATACCGCCGCCGATTTCATAAATGATGTCACGGAGTGTTGTACCCATGGGGATTTCAACAAGACCTGTGTTCTTGATTTTACCGCCGAGAGCGAATACCTTTGTACCCTTTGATTTTTCTGTACCCATTGATGAGAACCATTCTGCACCGTTACGGATAATTGCGGGAATGTTAGCAAAGGTTTCAACATTGTTTTCTGTTGTCGGCTTGCCGAAAAGACCCTTTACTGCGGGATAGGGAGGACGGGGTCTGGGCTCACCACGGTTACCTTCGATTGAAGTCATAAGAGCTGTTTCTTCACCGCAAACGAAAGCACCTGCGCCAAGCTTGATGTGAAGGTCAAAGTCAAAGCCTGAGCCGAAAATGTCTTTGCCGAGAAGACCGAGCTTCTTAGCCTGATTGATAGCAATCTGAAGACGTGCAACAGCAATGGGGTATTCAGCACGAACGTAAACATAACCCTCTGTTGCGCCTGTTGCATAACCGCAGATAGCCATAGCCTCGATGATGCAATGGGGGTCGCCTTCAAGAACTGAACGGTCCATGAATGCACCCGGGTCACCTTCGTCAGCATTACAAACAACATACTTCTGGTCAGCCTTGTTGGCTGCTGTGAAGCTCCACTTGAGACCTGTGGGGAAGCCGCCGCCGCCACGGCCACGAAGACCTGAGTCCTTAACAATCTGAATTACCTGCTCGGGAGTGAGCTCTGTAACACACTTTGCAAGAGCCTGATAGCCGTCATAAGCGATATATTCATTGATATCCTCGGGGTTGATAACACCGCAGTTTTTAAGAGCAACTCTTTGCTGGGTTTTGTAGAAGTTAGTGTCATTAAGACCCTTAACCTCTGTTTCTGTAACTGTCTCATCATAAAGAAGACGCTTAACCATACGGCCCTTGAGAAGATGCTCTTCAACGATTTCGGGAACATCCTCAACCTTAACCTCTGAATAGAAGCAGCCTTCGGGATAAACAATCATAATGGGGCCGAGAGCGCAAAGACCGAAGCAGCCTGTACGGATAACCTGAACTTCATTTTCAAGACCCTTTGCCTTGAGCTCAGCTTCCATTGTGTCAATGATTTTCTGTGAATTTGAGGAGGTACAACCGGTACCGCCGCAAACGAGCACATGGGAACGATACATTTAGTTTTCCTCCTTATTCTGTAATGGCGCCGATTGTGTATTCCACAACGGGCTTGCCGTTAACAACATGGTCAACGATGATTTTTGCAACCTTTTCTTCGGTAAGCTGAACATAAGTTACCTTTTCCTTGCCGGGAACAAGAACCTCAGCGATGGGCTCATACTGGCACATACCGATGCAGCCTGTCTGAGCTACGGTTACGTTCTGAAGGTTACGCTTTGCAATTTCATCAACAAACTTTGCCATAATGGGTCTTGCACCTGCTGCGATACCGCAGGTAGCCATACCTACTACAATTCTGGTCACTTCAGATGAATCCTCACGGGTGGTAAGGTTTGCTTTTGCAGCATCTCTGAGAGCCATAAGTTCTTCAAGAGTTTTCATTGTATTTACACCTCCGTTAATTGTTTGGTATTTTCCTGAATGTAATCTGTAAGCCAGCTCACAATGGAAGGCTCGTTCAACGGAACATCACCTAAAATTTCTTTGAGCTGTCTTGTGTCAACAACGAACTGCTTTGAGTCAAGGCTTCTTTTATAAATGAAGTCAACGCCAAGGTTCATTGTGATAAGAATGACAACGGTGGAGCACATATCACCCAAGGGTGTGAAGTCCACATGGTCTGTTTTATATAAGGCACGTACCTTTGTCCCGACACCGGGCACACTCTCAATTCCAAATGAGCCGCCGGTCATTTCGGCAGACATTTTGAAAAAGGGGATTCCGAGACCTACCTTACGGGTGGTTCTTGTGGTAAAAAAGGGGTCGGTGACAGCTTGTACCTGCTCATCATTCATGCCTTTACCGTTATCATAAATTCCGATAAGAAGTTCTTTTTTCTCCGTGCTTTCAACAAGCTCAATTTCAATGAGCGAAGCCTCAGCCTTTATTGAGTTCTGGGCAATGTCAAGCACATTGAGTGAAAGCTCTCTCATCAGTCCTGATATTTTGCAAGAATACCTGCAACGTCTGCTGCTGTGATTTTGCCGTAAACGTCTTCGTTAACGGTGATAACGGGAGCAAGACCGCAAGCGCCGATGCAACGGCAGGCTGTGAGTGAGAACTTACCGTCTTCAGTACACTCTTCCGCTTCAATACCGAGCTGAGCTGAAAGCTCGTCAAGGATTTCCTGAGCACCCTTAACATAGCAAGCGGTACCGAGGCAAACGGAGATTGAATACTTACCTTTGGGTGAAAGGGCAAACTGAGCGTAGAATGTTGCAACGCCGTATACCTTTTCCATGGGTACATTCATTCCGTCAGCGATTTTCTGCTGAACTTCAAAGGGCAGATAGCCATAGATGTTCTGAGCTTCCTGCATAACATGCATAAGCTGGCTTACATCACCGGTGCATTCAGCAATGACTGCATCGAGCTTAGCTGCCTGTTCAGCTGTGTCTGTGAACGGGATTGTGCTGATTTTCTTAAGCATTGACTTTTATCCTCCTTTAAACGGATTTTCCGTTAAATTTGTAAGACATGAGATATAAAATCTCATAATAATCCATACTGATAAATAATATCATATCCGAAGAAAAAAATCCACTGATTTTTGCATAAATGAAGTGCAAAAAAGTGGATTTTCACATTTGAACAAAAAATGACAAAAAAAATGGTATATATTTTACAATATAACCATTTATAAAGACCTCTCAAAAGGCTTAAAAACCCTTATAATTCCTACCTTTTTGGTAGAAGTTACGGCAAAAAAGACAATGCAGACAGCACTGCTTATTCCGGAAAGAATAAACAGGGAAACAGCACGGAACTAAAAAAAGGCAGCTGTAAAAAAACTTACATTTTCTTAACAGCTGCCTTGATATCGTTTGTTATATATACGGATTATTTAAGACTTGCGCTTGTTGCGGGGAACTGATCCTTGCCGTAGCCCATAACTCTTGCAATCTGAGTGGGAATGTCACGGTTGGCTACTGCCTTGCCTGCAGTGAAGCCGGCATCGGTTGCTGAAACATAAACAGGAACATCAATGATATCGTGTGTATCATGTGTGAAGTAATATTCGCCTGTTTCTTCGTTATACTGAATACCGCCTGTTGCATGGTCAGCGGTTACAACAACAAGGGTTTCACCGTCTTTTTCTGCAAATTCAAGTGCGGCTGCAACAGCTTTATCGAATTCCTCTGTTGAAAGAACAACATTGTCCATGTCATTTGAATGTGAATGCTTATCGATGCAAGCACCTTCAACCATAAGGAAGAAGCCTTCGTCGTTAGCATCAAGAATTTCAATTGCCTTTTCGGTCATTTCCTCAATTGTGGGAGTGTTATGTTCATTCTTAACATACTTAAGGTCGTCAAAATTGAACTGACCGAAGGAGCGTGAGCCTGCTTCAAGAGCCATGAGGTCATCCTCATTGTCAACATATGTCCAGCCGTTGGCTGCAGTGTTTTCTTTGTTGATGCTTTCTGTTGCACCGCCCCAGATGAGGTCAAAGCCGTTTGTGAGCTGGTCGGCACAGATTTCCTCCTCATTTCCTCTTGCATAGGTGTGAGCCGAGAAGTCTGAGGGTGTTGCGCCTGAGGTTTTGTCTGTTGTGACAACGCCTGTTGCCTTGCCGTCTGCCTTAACAAGCTCACCGAGTGTGAGGGGAACATTGATGTCGTCGGCTGAGAAGGGGTCAAAGGGATAAACACCAACTGAATTTATCCATACACGCATACCTGTTGAAAGGGCTGTTCCGCCTGCTGCCGAGTCTGTTGCAGGAATAAGGAATGAGTCAATGTCACTTGTGAGAAGGACGGGCATATCATTCATAACAAGGTCAACATTGCGAAGGTCTTCGGTTGCTTTGACATGATTGAAGCCCATACCGTCACCTATCATGAGGATAACATTTTTATATTTACCCTCCTCATAATCATCACTGATTCCGCTTGTGAGACCAAAAAGTCCGTAAATGCCGAGAACGAGTGACATAACAACTGCAATAATTTTTTTGAGTGCGTCCATATTTAAAACTCCTTTATAATGTATTTGCGAAAGCTTCGCCTGACAGGAAAAATTATACAACATTCATATTTTCTTTGCAATACTTTAACACGATAAATTTGAAAAAAATAAATTCAGCTTTGTTTGTTGACAAATTGTGAACATCAGTATATAATCAAAGTGAAGGACGGCAGTCTATTTTAATTAAGGAGGAAAATCCAATGAACGATAATGCAAGAGAAATCGTAGAAAATCCCGAGCCCGATTGGAGCCTTATGATGTTCTGGGAGGATATCACAGCAGTATTCCAGAAAATCGGTGAACTCATCGAATCAGTAATCAAAGCTATCACAGGCGAAAGATAAAAATACCGCTTTTGCGGTATTTTTTCTTTTTATACTAATGAAGTTTTAATGTATTTATGATAGAATAAATACGAAAGCAGGTGACATTATGAGAATTCTTATTGCCGAGGATGAAAAAGCCCTGAACCGGATACTGACAAAGCAATTCACTAAAATCGGCCACAGTGTTGACAGTTGCTTTGACGGTGAAAGCGTTTTTGATTATATCTGTAACGCTTCCTATGATGCAATTGTTATGGATGTTATGATGCCGAAAAAGGATGGCTTTCAGGTGCTCAGGGAAATGCGGGGAAAGGGTATTGACACTCCCGTAATTTTTCTTACGGCGAAAACAGAAATTGAAGACCGTGTGTACGGACTTGACCTTGGTGCAAATGATTATCTCATAAAGCCCTTTTCCTTTGATGAGCTTGCCGCAAGAGTGAGAATGGTGACAAGAAAAAGTACGGGAAACATTACAAATGAATACACTGTCGGTGACCTTACGGTTAATGTGAAATCCCGTGAGGTTGTGCGTGGCGGCAAAAAAATTGAGCTTTCTGCAAGGGAATACACAATTCTTGAAGCTCTGATAAGAAATGCGGGAACTGTTATGTCAAGGGAAAAAATCGAGTCGAGCGTGTGGAATTATGACTATACGGGCGGAACAAATGTTATTGATGTTTACATAAGATACCTCAGAAAGAAAATAGATGACGGCTTTGAAAAAAAGCTTATTCACACCGTCAGAGGTGCAGGCTATGTTTTGAAGGAATGAGGAAAAGGAAATGAAAAAACCAATTAACGGAAAATCCCTTCGTTTCAGAATAAATCTGTGGTATACGATTCTTATGTGTGTTTTGTCCGTTGCACTTATCACCTGTGTTGTTGCGGCGGCAAGAACGGCTGCACAAAGTGAGGCTCAGCAGAATCTTATCAGAAGCGTTGAAAGAAACCTTGATGAAATTGAGGTTGAAAACGGTATTCTTGATATCGAATCAGACTTTGCTTTTATCAACGGAAATGTTTATGCTCTTGTCTTTTCTGAAAACGGCAGACTTCTCGGCGGCACATATCCCGAGGGAATAAGCTTTGAAGAACCGTTGAGGGAGGGCAGGTCGGATATTGTTGACGGCTATTACATTTATGACAGCCACATTGAATTTTCAAAATATGAATACAAAATACATGGGGTCACAGGTGAAATCATCAGCAGTGAATGTGACGGAATCGATTCTTACACACCCTATGAGGGCAACCTGAACGGTGTTGGTGAGGATTGCCTTCTTTCCTACAGTCAGGCTTATGAAATTGCCCTTGAACACAGCAACCTGACAGGAGAAAAAACCGACCTTATTGTTGCAAGAAGCTATGAATATAACGATGAGCCGATATATGAAATTGAGTTTTATTGTGAGAAAAAGGGGTATGAGGATATATGGGTCAGAGGAGTTGCGAGGGCAACGGGAATTGACGGAGTGTGGGGAGCAGTTGTGAAAATAGCAACCGTTCTGATTCCTCTTGTTATTCTTCTTGCGGCGGCAGTCGGCGGTCTGATTGCCAAAAAAGCCATGCTGCCCGTAAAACAGCTCAGTGAGGCTGTTTCCGAAACCAGAAGCGGCACAGACCTGACAAGGCATATCACCGTTAGCGACTCAGACCCTGCACTTGTTACCTTGGCTGATAATTTCAATGCCATGTTTGAACGCTTGAGGCAATCATTTGAAACGGAGCGTCAGTTCACCTCCGATGTGTCTCATGAGCTTCGCACACCGATTGCGGTGATTCTTGCCGAATGTGATTATCAGCTCGCAAGGAACGACCTGAGCGAAGAAGACAGAGAAGGCATTGAAACTGTGAGAAAGCAGGCAAATTCAATGAAGCAGATTGTATCTCAGCTTCTTTATTTTGCAAGAATGGAGCAGGGAAAAGAAAAGCCTGAATTTGAAAATGAGGATTTGAGTGAGCTCGTTTCGGCTGTGTGTGATGATATGAGCAGCCTTGCCGAAGGAAGCGTCACAATTGAAAAGAATATTCAGAGCAATATAGAAATGAAGCTTGATGTTGCCATGATGACAAGGCTTGTGACAAATCTTGTTTCAAATGCAGTAACCTATGGCAGAGAAAACGGTCATGTCATTGTCAGCCTTGAAAAAAGCAGGGATACTGTCAGACTCAGTGTGGCAGACGACGGAATAGGCATTGCAAAGGAGCATCTTGAAAAAATCTGGCAAAGATTTTACAGGGTTGACAAAGCCCGTTCAAGGGAAAGCGGCTGCTCCGGTCTCGGACTTCCCATGGTAAAACAGATTGCAGTTATCCATGGCGGCACCGTGTCCGTAAAAAGCGAAGAGGGTAAGGGCAGTGAGTTTACCGTTGAATTCAGGTCTGAGGAATCATTTTGAGCAGCCGGCGGTCAGGCGTCAGTAGTCAGTAGTCAGGGGTCAGTAGTCAGGAAAAACCACTTTAGCGGTGGAGGAGTCTGTTTTTATAAGAACACAGGACAAGTCCGTAGGGGCGCCCATTGGGCGTCCTTTTTTTGTCATATTATTAACCTTTAAAGGCTGATTTTTAACTGCCAAGGGTGCCGAAGGCATCCTGACTACTGTCTGCTCAAAGTGTATTTATCCTCGTTTTTATGTACCGTGGTGATGAACGGCAAGGTTTTATCTGTTCCTCCAACTCCGTACGCTCATGCCGCTTGGGCACTTACTTTTATCGGTTGTGATAAAAGTAAGCAAAAGCACGCTTTTTTGTAGACACGGCTTTTTATTTTTATAATATACCGTTAGT